>JAYURE010000207.1:0-2034 GCA_043756345.1 Deinococcales bacterium
GTCAAGTTGTGCGGTCAATCCGCTCGTGATCGGCGCGAGCGAAACGTTGACGCCTTTCTCTTGCGCCCGAGGTGCGAAACGTGAAATCAAACTTTGTAGGAATGGCTCGAGCGTGACCCGTTCGAGTTTGAGGTTCAGGCCGCCACCTTCGGCGAGGGAGAGCGTGCGCAAATCTCCGACGAGTTTTGAAAGGAGCATCACCTCACCGTGCAATCGCTCGAGTCCGGGCGCGTCGGGTTGGCTGATGCCGTCCTGCATCGCCTCGATTTCGCTGCGCATCACCGACAGCGGCGTGCGCAAATCGTGCGCGATGTCGGCGACCAGGGCGCGTCGCCATGCCTCTTGCTGCTCGAGGTTGCGGGCGAGCGCGTTGAAGGCGTCTGTGACCTCGCTGATTTCGTCTTGCCGTCCGCTGGATTGCAGGCGGATGCCGCGTTCGCCCGCCGCGAAGCGTCTCGCGCCCTCGGACAATGCTCGCAGTGGCTTCGTGATCCGTCGCGTGATGAAAGTGGCCGCCAAACTCGCTAAACCGAACGCGATCAGTGCGGCCAGCAACGATCTCGAGGTCAGGCTTTGCCAAGCGTTGCGTGCCCGGTCCAACCGTGGGCCTTGAAGTTCATCGAAGCGTGGGCCGCGCCAATCGAAACGCGGATCGAACGGTTGCACGATTGTGCCATCTGGAAAACGAATGATCGGGCCGGAGGATTCCGGCAGGCTCGAGAATCCGGGAGTGTCATTGCGTTCCTGTCGCGCCTCGTAGAGCAGTCGGCCCAGTTCGCGTTGCGCCTTGAATGCCGCGCCGAGCGTCAGCCACGTGGTCAATCCGACCGCCGCGAGTGCCACGAGCACAAACGCGATGGTCAAACGGCGCTGCAAACCCCAAGGCCGTTTGCCTCGAGATTTGTGCCAACGTCGCCAGCGATGATTGGATCGCATCAGCCCCTCAAGCGGTAGCCAACGCCACGCACCGTCTCGAGCAATTCGCCACACGCGCCAAGTTTGCGGCGAATGTTTTTGATGTGCGCATCCACCGTGCGTTCGTCGGCAAAGCGTTCGGCATCACCGGTCGCGGCCAGCAGTTCGGAGCGCACCCGAACCCGGCTCGGATCTCGAGCGAGCACGGCAAGGAGTTTGACTTCACTGGCGGTCAAATCCAAACGGTCGCCGTTGCAGCGCACCTCGAAGGTGGAGATGTTGACCTCGAGCGCCCCGACCCGATGCGTTTCCGGCGCAAGCACTTGACCGCTGGCGCGGCGCAAGACGGCCTTGACTCGGGCGACGACTTCACGTGGGCTGTACGGTTTGACCACGTAATCGTCCGCGCCCAAACCCAGCCCAACCAGCTTGTCCACCTCGTCGTCTCGAGCGGTCAGCATGATGATTGGCACGGCGGATTCGGCACGCACACGACGCGCCACCTCGAGGCCATCCAAGACTGGCAGCATCAAATCGAGCAAGATCAAATCCGGGTTCGCCGCCCGCCACAACTCGAGCGCCCGAGCCCCATCTTTGGCCCGTTCGGTGTGGTATCCTTCGCGGCGCAAGTATTCCTCGAGAATCTCGGCGAGGCGGGCTTCGTCTTCGACAATCAAAATCGTGGCGGACATGGGTTGCATTGTAGCTCTCTCTGATTTGAGTTTGGGATTTGCGTTTGGGGTTCGAGGCTGGGAATCACCGGTGAACAAACGAGACTCGAGGGCGTGCAGTGTGATGCACGGACCCTCGAGCCGAAACAAAACTCAATCCTTCAGGGCGCGTTGAATCATCTCGAATTCCTCGTTCGAGAGTTCACCTTTTGCAAAACGCATTCGGGCGAGTTCGAGCGCGTCGTCCTGACCCCAACCGCGCCGCATGGATTTCATGTGTTGCCAGCCTCGGCCTGAGCCAGTGTTCCAAGCGGCGTGACGCATTCCGCCAAAGAAGAATCGGGCCATCACGAAAAGAAGTGCGAGAAATAAAAGTGTTCCGAACATGTCAAAACCTCCATCGTGCATTGAACCTCGAGCGAGCATCGGTGTGTCGTCAAACCCTTGG
>JAYURE010000208.1:0-5508 GCA_043756345.1 Deinococcales bacterium
GAGGGGCACGCGGTTCGTGTGGCGCACGATGGCATCGGGGCGCTCGAGGCGGTCAAGGCTGAGGCGTTCGATCTGATCGTTTTGGATGTGATGCTGCCGGGCTTGGATGGGCTCGAGGTGGCACGGCGCGTGCGCAACCGTGAGGTCACACCAATTTTGATGCTGACCGCGTTGGCCGAGGAATCGGATCGTGTCACCGGGCTCGAGGCGGGCGCGGACGATTACCTGTCCAAGCCGTTCGGGTTGCGTGAGTTCATGGCTCGGGTGCGGGCCTTGTTGCGGCGCATGCAACTCTTGCGCGAATCTTTGGAACGTGCGCCTGAACCGGTGCGTTTTGGTGCGCTCGAGCTTGATCCGGGGGCACGTTCGGTGCGGATTGCCGGTGAGGTCACGGATTTAACACCTCGAGAGTACGACTTGCTGCTGTTGTTGGCGCGTCAACCGGGCCGGACGTTTAACCGGGATTTCTTACTCGAACGAATTTGGGGTTCAAGCTTTGACGGTTCGGATCGCGTGGTGGACACGACCGTCGTGCGGTTGCGCCGCAAGCTCGGCAGCGAGGGCGAACGGGTCGTGAGCGTCTGGGGCGTGGGTTATCGACTCGAGGCTTGAAGCTGGATCTGCAATCACGGCGCTCGAGCCAGCGCCGAGTGAAGTTGTGAACCTTCCTCGAACCTCTTCAAAACAATTGCGTTGGAATGATCGCCTGTTGTTCCGGGCCAGTTTCGCGCACGCCCTCCTCGAGACCTTCGGCGTGGCCTTGGGCTTGCAAAGCCTGGCTTGGTTGTGGGCACGAACCGGGGCCGGTGCGCCCGGTCCAGAATTCTTGGCCTTCCTCGCCGAGCATTCCCTCTGGGTGACTGGCGTGCTGATGTTGCGTCGCTCGAGTCACAAAACGATTTTCGGTTCGGAATTGATCGCACAACTCTGGCGTTTTGCTCGAGCCCCAATTTTTGGCGTGTTGACCGGCGCAGGTTTCGCACTGCTGATCTGGCAAACCTCGCAGGTCTTTCCAACCTCGCGCAGTTTTTATGAGTTTCAGGCCTTGGCCGTGCCGGATGCTTCTCGGGCGCTCGAGGCGTTGCCGACGTTGGCGTTGTCCACGATGTTGCGTTTTGTTTTCGCCTATGCGTTCCGGGCGGTTTGGCTCGAGGGTCGGCGCGTGCTGCGTTGGCGGTTGACGGCCTTGGCGTTGGGTGGAGGTGTGCTCGCCAGCGGCGTGGTCGCCGTGCTGCCCAACCTCGTCACACTCGCCCGCGATCCGAGCCGTCAGGTAACCGGCGATGCCCTGCGCGAAGCCCGAGATTTATCGGTCGCTTTTGAGCCAGCCTTGCGTTTTAATTTCACTGATGCGCAATTGCAAAACCTGCTCGAGTACCTGACCAAACCGGGCCGTGCCAGGCGTTTGCGGCAACTCGAATCTGAGGGCGACCCAGAGGCGAAACTCTCCTTGCCCGCGACGATTGATCAGCAATTGTTCTTGCTCGACCCGTCCGGTCAAGTGATCACCAGCAGCGGCCCGCAGGATGCCAGTCAATTCACTGCGCGTGGCCTGCTGACCGACGACGTGGCCCTCGAGACGGCCTGGGCTGAAGTGCTCGCGGCTGGCGGTGCGGGCCGTTGCCGGGCCGTGAACATCGCGCACGTGCAACTTGGCGGCATTACCCGTCCCGCCGAACGTGTCTTGCCGACCAACGCCGAAGGCATGACTTTCGCAGGTTGTCCGGTCTTCGCGGCAAACACCGGATTCAGTGCCCTGGTGGAGGGCGAAACCAGCAACCCGACTGGACGCTCGAGAAGTTGGCTGATCGCCGCCGTGCTGCGTCCCAACCGCGCCTCGAGCGCTTTGGGAGCCGATTTGATCGCGCAGGTCACGCATGACATGACGCTTGGGTTGGATACGCTCTCGCGGGCGTTCTTGCCGATTTTTCTGGCGCTCGGGTTGCTGGGGTATGTGGCGGCGCAACGTTTAACGACACCGTTTGAACGCCTGCTGGCGGGCTCGAGGGCCTTGCAATCCGGGCAACTTGGCGCTCGAGTTGCGGTTGAAGGTGACGACGAAATCGCCCGTCTCGGCACGGAATTCAACACGATGGCCACCCAACTCGAGGCTTCACGATCAGAACTCGAGGCATCACTGGCCAGCAACCGGCGCTTGACCGCGAACGCCTCACACGAGTTGCGCACACCATTGGCGGTGATGCGGGCGCACCTGGAATCCAACGAAATTCGTGGCACGCAACTCAGCCCACAAACCGCGAAAGTCCTCGCCCATGAAGTCGCACGGCTCGAGCATCTGGTCGAGGATTTGTTCACGCTTTCACGTGCCGAACTGCATCAACTTGCGTTAAAACTCGAGCCGGTCAATCTGGGCGAACTTCTGCAAGGCATGACCGATTCGCTCGGGCCGTTGGCGGCGCAACACAGCGTCACGCTTTTGAATCACACGCCGGAGGGCCTACCGGAGGTTCAGGCCGACCGTGAACGCCTGCGACAAGTGATCGGCAACCTGATCCACAACAGCTTGCGGTACACGCTCGAGGGCGGCATGGTGCGGCTCGAGGCCAGCGTAATCGGCCAGCACGTCCGCCTCAGCATCGAGGACACCGGCATCGGCATCGAAGCCGAAGAACTCGAGCATGTTTTTGAACCGTTCTACCGCACCGATCCGGCCAGAACTCGAGCCACCGGCGGCGCGGGTTTGGGATTGTCCCTCGTGCGCGAACTGACCGAAGCGATGGGCGGGCGGGTGTACGCCGAAAGTCAGGTTGGGCGAGGCTCGAGGTTCACGCTTGAATTGCGGATTTCGGGCGGGGATTGATCCTCTGACGAGGGCGTCCATGAAGGTCGCCCTCGTCAGAAGATCAACTGGAACCCAAACAACCTCGAGCCACCGACCGTTCTACGCCCGCGCATAATGTGCTTTCCCGAAACCGTCACACCAATAAAGCTGCTCGAGCACGCTACAGTGTGAGTCTTGTCGATTTGTTTTAGGTCGCCTTAACGCTTTTCCTGCATTCTGAGAACCATAAGGGTCCCGGGACCAAACCGGGACTGTTCACAACTCAGACACAAGTCTGAACCGGGGGAAGGATGAACCATGTTTGATTTCGCAGTCATCGGGGGCGGCATCGTCGGACTGTCCACCGCCATGCAACTAAACCAACGCTACCCAGGCAGCAAAGTGCTGGTGCTCGAGAAGGAAAAGCACTGGGCGGCACATCAGACCGGGCACAATTCCGGCGTGATTCACTCGGGCATTTATTACAAGCCGGGGAGTTACAAGGCGCGGTTCGCCAAGGCGGGCGCAAAATCGATGGCGGATTTTGCCGTCAAGCACAACATCGCGCATGAGATCACTGGAAAGTTGATCATCGCCAGCGACTCGAGCGAAATTGCGGGCCTCGAAAAACTGTATCAACGCGGCCTCGAGAATGACGTGCCGGTCAAGAAGCTGACACCTGCCGAAGCCAAAGAGATTGAACCGCACGTCGCCTGCGTTCAAGCCGTGCAAGTTGCCACGACCGGGATTATTGATTACAAGCAGGTTTGCGAAACGTATGCCAAGGAACTCGAGAAGATGGGTGGCGAGTTGCGCCTCGAGACGAAAGTCACCGGCCTCGCGTTCGGTGGCAGCGTTCACGTGATCGAAACGAATCGTGGTTCCTTCGAGGCGAAGTTCGTGATCAACTGCGCGGGACTGTACTCGGATCGCGTGGCGAAAATGGGCAAGGCCGATCCGCAGGCGCAAATCGTGCCGTTCCGTGGCGAGTATTTCGAGTTGACCCCAGAAAAGCGCCACCTCGTCAAAACACTGATCTACCCCGTGCCGAACCCGGACTTCCCATTCCTCGGTGTGCACTTCACCAAGATGATCGACGGCAGCGTTCACGCCGGACCGAACGCCGTGCTGTCATTCCGCCGCGAGGGGTATCACAAAACAGATTTCGACATTCCAGAATTGCTCGAGATTCTGACGTACCCCGGATTGTGGAAACTCGGTGCGAAAAACTGGCGTGAAGGTGCGATGGAAATGTGGCGCTCGTGGAACCGTGCCGCCTTCCTGAAAAGCCTGCAACACCTGATTCCAGAATTGACCGATGCCGACATTGTGCCGACCCACGCGGGCGTTCGCGCTCAGGCCCTCAAGCCAGACGGTGGCATGGTCGATGACTTCCTGATCGTCGAAGCGCCACAAGCACTGCATGTTTGCAACGCACCGAGTCCAGCCGCCACCGCCAGCCTCGAGATCGGCAAAGAGATCGTGTCTCGAGTCGAAAAACTGCTCGCCACCTCGAGCATGACCGCGCCGAAAGCGCGAGAAATGCAGCCCGCATGAAAGTCGTGATTCTCGCCGGGGGGCTCGGCACGCGATTGGGCGAAGAGACGAGCGTTCGACCAAAACCGATGGTGGAAATTGGGCATCAACCGATTTTGTGGCACATCATGAAGTTGTACAGCAAGCATGGCCTGAACGATTTCGTGATTTTGTGCGGTTACAAATCGCACATCATCAAGGATTACTTCATCAATTACGCGATGCGGGCCAGCGATGTGACGATTGATTTCACGACCGGTGAAACCACCGTGATTCGCGGACCAACCGAACCTTGGAAAGTGACATTGCTCGAGACTGGCCTCGAGACGAACCATGGCGGACGGCTCGGACGGGCACGCGATTACATCGACAACTCCACCTTCTGCATGCACTACGGCGATACCGTCAGCGACGTGGACATCACCAAAGAACTCGAGTTTCACAAAACGCACAACAGCATCGCCACCATGACGCTCGTGCAACCACCGGGCCGCTTCGGAGCCGTCTACATGGCCGAAGGCGAAAACGTCATCGCCAGCTTCAAAGAAAAACCAGACGGCGACGGAGCCTGGGTCAACGGTGGTTTCTTCGTGCTCGAGCCGGGAATCATGGATTACATCGACGGCGACACCAGCGACTGGGGCATTGTGCTCAAAAACGTCGCGCATGATGGCCAACTCGTCGGTTTCCGTCACCCAGGATTCTGGCATCCAATGGACACGCTGCCGGATAAGAACAACCTCGAGAAACTCTGGGCGCAAGGAAACGCGCCTTGGAAAGTCTGGTAAGGCAAAACAAGTTGAAAGTGAAAAGTGCCAAGTGAAAAGAAAATTCAAAACCTCGAGCCTTTCACTTTCAAACTTTTATCCTCAGATTCCAACAACGCATGAACGCCTTGCTCTAAACTTTCCACTTTTCACTCGCTCTACTTCCGGGAGGAAATCATGAAAATTCTTGTTACTGGCACTGAAGGTTACTTGGGCTGTCTCACCGCTGGCGTGCTGATGCGGGCCGGTCACGAAGTTTTGGGTGTGGACACGGGCTTTTACAAAGCGGGCTGGTTGTACAACGGCATCAACATGGCCCCGAAAACGCTCGAGAAGGACATTCGTCAGATCACGCTCGAGGATTTGCAGGGCATCGACGGGATTGTTCACATGGCGGAATTATCCAACGATCCGCTCGGGGCG
>JAYURE010000209.1:0-2029 GCA_043756345.1 Deinococcales bacterium
CGGCTGCCCGGACAATGTAGCTTCCGGCAGCCAACACAAAATTGCCGGTGGTTCCGGTCAGGATGGCACTGACGGTCGTCCATTGAGTCAGATCAGCGATTTGGACTCCAATAGTGCCTGACCAGCCGCTTGGCAAGCCCTGTACCGTGACATCGAGCGAACTGGTTTGGGTGGCGGTTCCCGAAGCAACGAAGGTTCCGGTCGATGAGTAAAACGTGCCTTTGGCGGTCAGGTACTTGAACCTGTACGAGTACGTGGTGCCTGCCGTTAAACCCGTCAGGGCCACACCAACCGGTTGTGATTCGTTCGCATTCGTGATGCTGGTGCTGCTCGAGGTCTGACCAAAGCTGGCGGTCGTGCCGTAATCCACCGACAGGCTGCCCGCCTCGAAGTAACTGTTCAGGGTGCTCGAGACGGTTGCGCCCCCTGCTGTGGAGTTGCTGCTGACGGGCAAAAATTCAGCTTTGTACGGCACGTTGATCCATGTTTCTGGGGTGCCAGGCCGGGGTGTTAAATTGACGGCATCCAATTTGAATTGCAGTTTGTCACCACCAGCCTGAGCTGATCCTTTGAGTTCTTTGGAAAATCGAATCGGAACACGAATCTCGAGGATGCTGCTGCGGGTCAGTCGTTGCTGTCCAAGTGCGATGCCTCCGTACAAGCCGGGTGTGTTGGCATTGATTGTGAATGGGGTGCCGGTGTTGCCGCCCGCTCGACCATCCGGGCAGATGGGGCCTAGCCGACGGCCCGTGTTTGGGCTGATTATTCCAACTTGCGTGCCATAAAAATTGCTCGAGGCCAAGCTGCCAGTCTTGAAGTAACAAATCACAGGATTTTGCGCGTCGATGTTCAGGCTCGCGCCTGGTGGCAAGACCAGTGATGGAATGAATGTAACGCTGCCATCATCGTCGCAGTTCAAACCTGGGACGCTCATCAGAATCGAGACGTAAGTGCCATCACCGGTTTTTGGAACGCTCAGGTCGGTGGTTCGCAAGTACTGCGCGGTTCCGGTCAGCATGGTTTCGGAGTACCAGTTGTTTGCGACTGAGCAATTCGTACCGTTCAGGTTCAGGATGGACCCAGCAACCCATTGTGTGGTCTGGGCACTGACCGTGCCGCACAGCAGGATTCCAAGGGTGATGATCAATGCCAGTAATTTGTTCATGCTAAATTCTCCATGCAGGCAGGTTAAACAAGCATGGATGACTGGTGCGTGACTGGGAATGACTCGAGAAAAATCAGGAAATCTTCAGGCCAGCGTTTCGGGCAAGCTCGAGGATCGCAGCATTGTGCGGATTGCGAGTCAAGAAAGATTCGCGGTATTCGGGTGGCACGTTGTTGTCGGCAACGTCTTGTAACCAAACCAGGGTTCGCTCGAGGTGCGCGGGCGCGTCCGGGTGATGGTTCGCCTCGAGTGCGCGTTGATGCGTCAGAAACACTTCGGCGCGTTGCAAATCAGGTTCGTAATCCTTGAGCAAGTCAATGGCCCGTTGACTGAAATCCAATGCTTTTTTGGGTTTTCCAAACTCGAGTTGTGTTTGAGCGCCACGTGTCAATGCCAGGATGTGCAAACTCTTCATGCTTTTCAAGGCTGGTTTTTTCAGGGTTTCATTGACGATTGGCATTCGTTCGGCAGGCGTTAAGCACGA
This sequence comes from Deinococcales bacterium, assembly GCA_043756345.1. GTDB lineage: Bacteria > Deinococcota > Deinococci > Deinococcales > JAAFIG01 > JANOWZ01. Next base: position 1,650 of record JAYURE010000209.1, read on the forward strand.
GAGCAATTCCAGGTGTGTTTTGTACCAGCGAAAAAGATGTTCGTTTTTGGAAATCGTGGTCAAGGCTTCCAACGCCATTGCAGTGGTATCTTCGTTTTGCTCGAGCTTGAGGACTGCGTATTGTCGCATTAAGGAATTTCTGAACGTCACTTGGTCCAACATTGATGCCAGACTGGTTTCAAAGAAGTCTGTGGCTTGTTCAAAAGCGCCCACAATGCGGTGCAACGTTCCGAGTCGGAGCAATATGGCGTACAAGAACATGTGCTGAGCCTTTTCAGCAACCACTCGGGCGCGATTGGCGTACTCGAGGGCCAGCGTGTACTGGTCCAGCATCAGGTGAGCATCGCTGGTGGTGCAGTATTGGCTGATTGTGCCCATGG
>JAYURE010000210.1:0-5499 GCA_043756345.1 Deinococcales bacterium
TTCAGCTTGCCTTTGCGGGTGAATTGATTCGTATACTCCCGGCATCATGTCGAATTCTTGTGATCGCTGGTGCTGAATGCCACTTGAGGTTCAATACCACCACCGTCGCGTGCACGAGGAAATCCTCGAGCAGCTTCCCTTTGGCGTCATCACCCGCAATCGGCTCGGCTGCGAGGTCCTGAACGTTGAACGGGTGATGTTCATGGATTGGGATATTGATCTTAAAGCGCACCTGAAATCCCAAACTCGAGCTTGGTTGACGCGCATCCGTCACGCACTTGCCGGTCTGAGCCGTAGCGAACTCGAGGCGGCCAGACGCGAATGCAAGCAGATTCGCTATCGGCTGCTGCGCGATCAATTCAAGGACTTGCGGATGCTCTCGGCCCGCCTGTACGAAACGCACAACGGTTTTCGCGCCATCATCACCTCGAGCCTGTTCGATCCCGCCGAGGAGGTCGCGCTGGCGCTCATGCAAGAATTTGCTTGCGATCCGCTGTACGCCCGGTTGTGCAAGATTCAAGGCACGTTTCGGGCGCGGCTGACCCCGAAGTATTGGCGTTTGGGCCTGCCATACCCATTCCTCGAGCGGCACCGATCCGGTTTCACACCACAGGTTCAAGCGGGCTGGCTCGAGCGTTACGACCGGGCCAGCCAACATCATGCGGTTTGTCGGTTCGTGGCCGAATTTGGTCTTGAGGCCAGCGATCCGGTCATTCGAGAGGTGATTGCCCTGCATGATTCGCGTTGTAATGCACACCAGATGCTCGAGTTGGCCTGAAAATCGGACACGATGAGCCTGACCTCATCCCGGCCTGATAGACTTCCATCTGTGCGCCGCGTCCTGATCGCCAATCTTTTGACCGCTGGGTTCCTCGTTTCGCTTGCCGGTTGCGCCCGCGACACGGATTCGTTCAGTCCACAAATCGTCATCACCTCGCCGTCTTCCGGTGCGGTCACACCCAGTCCGAAACTCGAGATCAAAGGTTACGTGATCGATGATGCTGGTGTGCAAAAACTGGTGCTGAACGGCCAGCAGGATTTGATGGCCAAGCCACCTTTGAACGCCTTTGTGGGTCGCAAAATGGTCAAGTTCTCGATCCCATTGCGCGACATTGAAGTGGGCAGCAACACTTTTGAATTGCGAGCCTTGGACATCAATGGGCGTGAAGGCAAACGCGAACTCGAGCTTCGGGTGGACACGCAAAAACCTAAAGTTGAGATCGATACCCTTTCCGGGCAAGAGAACACCGTGACCATCTCGGGTCGGGCCACCGACAACATCAAGGTCTTGCGGGTCAGCGTGAATGGTGCGGCCTTGAATGTCTCCCCGGCCTCGAGCGTGACGTTCTATGCCAGCGTCCCACGGACCCGATACGTGCGAATCGTGGTCGAAGACAGCGTGGGCAACACAACCGAAGTGGTGCGCACTGCGCCACCTCGACCGCCGCCACCCGAACCCGTCGCCACCGAGACCACCGGCACGAACAACGCCACCTTGACCAATGGGCAGGCCACCACGACCGATCCGCCACGTCGTCGCAGGCGTCGCAGGATTTCTACGACAACCACCACGACCACCCAAAGTCCTGTGCAGCCCGGTCAGACCACGCCGCGTTAAGGCTCGAGATGCGTTTCATTCCCGAGGCTGAAGTCGAACGGGTTCTAACGCCAGCCGTGGCGCTCGAGGCGGTTCTGGCAGCGTTTCAGGCGTTGTCAGCGGGTACTGTCACGATGCCGCAACGCTCGAGCTTGCCCGCCACGGGTGGCGCGTACCTGGTCATGCCATGCAGTGCGCCCGGTGTGGGCCTCGGCACGAAACTTGTGACCGTTCATGCCGGAAACGCATCTCGAGGATTGCCGACCATCCACTCGAGCTATGTCCTGCAAAACGATGCGACCGGCGAACTCGAGGCGGTGATTGAAGCCCGAGCCATGACCGAACGGCGCACGGCGGCGGTTTCGGCACTGGCGGCACGGTACTTGATGCACTCCGATGCTCGGGTGCTTGGGATTGTTGGTGCGGGACCGCAAGCTCGGGCGCAACTCGAGGCGCACATCTCGGCACATCGGTTCGAGCGCGTGCTGATCTGGAATCGGTCGGTCGAGGCCGCACAAAAACTTGCCCAAGAATTCAACGCAAATACCGCGCCCAACCTCGAGACACTCGTGCGAGAATCTGACCTGATCTCAAGTGCCACTCGAGCCACCGACGGCATGATTCGTGGCGAATGGTTGCAACCCGGCACGCACCTGGATTTGGTCGGAGCGTTCACGCCAGACATGAGCGAAGCCGACACGAATGCAATCAACATCTCGAGCGTGACCGTGGACAAACTCGAGGCCGTACAAAACGGTGCGGGCGAATTGATCCAAGCTGCGTTTCACGGCTGGAATTGGAATGTGACCGAACTCTCGAGCCTTGTCACTGGTTCAAACCCAAGCCGAATCTCGAGCGATCAGATCACACTGTTCAAATCCGTTGGGCTGGCGGTCGAAGATTTGTTCGCCGCTCGAGCCATCGTCAACTTGGTCAATCAGTAACGAACCATCTGGTTTTTGGCTGCCGTAAACCCGAGCGATTCGTACAAGCCTCGTGCCATGTCGGTGCTGCTCAAGTTCAGGTGCGTGATGTTTCGGGTTCGGGCTTCCTCGAGACAGCGTTCTACAAGTTTTCGGGCGAAAACTTGTCTGCGAAAGTCGGGTTCGACGAAGACGTTTGCTATTCGGGCCGCGAGTGGATTCGGATTCTCACGTGATGGCCCCCATTCGAGGATCACCAACCCAGCGCCCGCGATTACGCTGCCTTCAAGCTCGAGCAGCCAACCCAAGTACACCGCCCGAGGAATCGCGGTCTCGAGCCAGGCAGTGTAAGTTGGGCGTAATTCTGGTTCGTCCGGGTAACGGTGCCTCGAGATGATTGCGGCATCGCTCGAGGTTGCTGCCCGCATGTTCACCTTCTCGAGGCTCACTGGTACGTTTCGACCCGGTGCGTGAGTTGTTCAATCAGTCCATGACGCAATTCCACACCGATGCCGATGCCCTCGAGTGGGTGCGTGATGCCGTTCGCGTCCATGACAATTTCTGGTTCGATGATGTCCTCGTCCCAATAGCGGGCGCTCGGTGCGGTGTCCGAGGCGTGCGTGAATTGCGCGAGCGTTTGCAGCGCGACATTGTGCGCCCGTCCAACCCCAGATTCCATCATGCCGCCGCACCACAAGCCAATGTCGTTCTTGCCGCAGAATTCGGCGATTTTCAGGCTTTCGTAGTAACCCGTGACCCGTCCAAGTTTGAGGTTGATGATCTTGCCGCTGCCGAGTTGATGCGCTTTGCGCACATCGTCAAAGGAGTGAATCGGTTCGTCCAGGCAGATTGGCGTTTTCAATCTGGCCGCGATTTTGGCGTGATCCACAATGTCCTCGTAATGCAATGGCTGTTCGATGTACTGCAAGCCGTACCCATCCAATTCCTCGAGCAGTTTGACGTGCTCAGGATTCTCGAGGTCGTAGGCGCTGTTGGCATCGACCGTCAAAGCGACATCCGGCCCGAGAGCGGCTCGAGCGGCGGCGACATATTGAACGTCTCGGCCCGGAGCGATTTTCAGTTTGATGCGCTGGTATCCAAGGGCGCGTTGTGCGGTCACAAACTCGGCGAGGTCTTCGGGGCTTTTGCGAATCCCGCATGACAGGCCGACCGGTAAATCGGTTTTCGTGCCACCCAAGTATTTCCACAACGGTTGGTTCGCGGCCTTGGCGAACAAATCCCAGAGCGCCATCTCGAGAGCGCCCTTGGTGAAGTAATTGCCACGCACGCGCTTGATCAATGGCTGAATGTCGCTTGGGTGTTTCAAGTCCATGCCGAGCGCTTTGGGGACCAGGAATTCACGCAGGATCACCCAGGCGGTGTCGGTCGCTTCGTGGTTGTAACCGGGAGCTTCGCCGCAGGCGACCTCGCCGATCCCGGTCAAACCATCAGCATGAACGGTCACGAGTAGGGCACGTTTGAGTTGTTCAATCCCGAACGAAGTCTCGAACGGGTACTTCATCATCAGGCGCACTTCGCGCAGTTCGATCCGGTCAATTTTCATGACCTCGAGCATACCTTGACTGGTCTGAATTCGAGCGGCGCATTGATTCGTAGGGTGGGCTGTGCCCACCGTTTTCCAGCAGCGGTGGGCACAGCCCACCCTACAAAAGCTCGGTCAATTTTCATGGCCTCGAGCATCACTCGAGTTTGAGCCAGTCAGTTCAGGCCAGCCATTGCGCTCACGCCAGACGTTGCGTTTTGCAAACGATGCTCGAGCGCCTGACCGGGTTCTGGCCGGGCAAACAAATACCCCTGTCCGCTGCCGCAACCCAGGCTGCGCAGCACCACCAGTTGCGATTCCTCTTCGATTCCCTCGGCGACGACCTCGAGGTCGAGTGTGCGGGCAATCGAAAGGATCGCCTCGATTAATGCGAGCGCAAATTGTGGTCCGAAGCGGGGCGTGCCCAAATCTTTGACGAACGAGCGGTCAATTTTGATGGTTTGAATCGGTAGGTCACGCAGGTACGAAAGGCTCGAGTAGCCGGTGCCGAAATCGTCTATCGCCAAACTAATGCCAAGTTCACGCAATTCGCTGAGCGTGCGTTGCACTTCGCTGATGTCACGCAAGACGGTGCCTTCGGTCAATTCAAGCTCGAGCAGTCTGGCGGGCAATCCGGTCTTGGCCAGGGTTTGCGCGACCACATGCAAAAATTCTGGATGCCCAAGTTGGACCGCGCTGATGTTGACCGCAATGCGGATCGCTTGCCTGCCGGGTTGATTCCAGATTTTCGCCTGCATGCAAGCCTCGTTCAGAATCCATTTTCCGAGTGGCACGATCAGGCCGCTGCTTTCGGCAATCGGAATGAACGTCGCGGGCGAAACCATGCCTCGGGTTGGATGACGCCAACGCAAGAGGGCCTCGGCTTTGATCGTCAGGCCAGATTTCAGATCGACAATCGGTTGGTACGCCAACTCGAGTTCGTGACGCTCGAGTGCCAACCGCAAATCCCGCTCGAGTTGCTGACGTTCCTCGATCTCACCTTCGATGGCTGGGGTGAAGCGTCGGACGTTGTTTTTTCCGGCATGTTTGATCGTGTTCAAGGCGCTGTCGGCATGACGGATCAATTCGTGCCCGCTCGAGCCGTCCTCTGGGAAGCTGCTGATCCCAGCGCTGGCGGTCAGTTGGATCAGGTGCTCACCGATGCTGAGCGGTTCAGATAGTGCATCAATCAGGCGATGCGCTATCGCGGTCGCTTCGTTGCCAGCGACATCATGCAGGATTGCCACGAATTGATCACCGCTCCAACGGCCCAGACTGTCACGGTCACGGCAAAATCCTTGCCAACGGCGGGCCACCTCGCGCAGCACCTCATCACCGATGCTCGAGCCGAGCGTGTCATTGATGGATTTGAACCCATCCAAATCCAAAAAGATCAGGCTGAGGCTGTGATCGGTTTGATCGGCCTGAATGCTGAT
>JAYURE010000211.1:0-2028 GCA_043756345.1 Deinococcales bacterium
CAATGACGACCATCAAACCGGATCAACTCCTGCCGGTGCTTGAGGGGATCGTCAAAGTGCAACGCGATCACGGTCGGCGTGATGATCGGAAATTCTCGAGGATGAAGTATTTGGTTGAAGCTTGGGGTATTGCGGCCTTCCGCGAAAAAGTCGCTGAGTACGTTGGATTTGAGTTGCCCGAAGCGAAAGCGCTCGAGTGGTTGAGCGGTGACGATCACCTCGGCTGGCACGAACAGGGCGATGGCAAATTGTTCCTCGGATTGTTCATCGAGAATGGTCGCGTCAAAGACAACCTTCGCGCTGGGTTGCGCACCGCCATCTCGAGTTTGCGTCTGGATGTTCGTTTGACGCCGCAGCAAAATCTGTTGCTGGTGAACATTGATCCGAAAGATAAACCAGCCCTCGAGCAGATTTTGCGCGAGCATCAAATTGCACTTCCCGAAACGCTCGAGCCTGTTGTGTTGCAAGCGATGGCCTGCCCTGCTTTCCCCACTTGCGGTCTCGCCATCACCGAAGCCGAGCGCGTCATGCCCGATGTCATCCGCGAGATTGGCGCACTGATTTCAGAACTCGGTCTCGAGAATGCCCCCGTGCCTCACGTGCGCATGACCGGATGCCCGAACGGTTGCGCCCGACCGTACAGTGCCGAGGTTGGTCTGGTTGGACGCAGCCTGAATTCGTATGCGTTGTACTTGGGTGGCAGTCCTGTCGGCACTCGATTGTCCCGTGAATTTCAAGACAACGTGCATCGGGATCAGATCATCCCTGTCCTCAAACCCATCCTCGAGCAATACCGTGATGCTCGAGAATCAAACGAGGCATTCGGTGATTTCTGCGAACGTGTTGGGTTTGATCAACTTCGCACCCAAGCCTGAAAAACGATTTTCGTAGGGGCGAGGCATGCCTCCATTGTCTCCGACTTAATTGTTTTCGTTGTCCCAGAAACAAATCTCGAGGTTTAAGATTTTGTACCTCCCCTGCGAAGTAGGGGGGTGGTTCGAGCATGCTCGAACCGGGGGATCGTGCAGCACGTGTTCGAGGACTTGCTCGTGCGCGACCCCCGCCGCTGCGCGGCTACCCCCTACTTCGCGGGGGGTGACTTTTTCGCGTCTCTCACGTGGTTTCCGATTAAGTCGGAGTCAATGGGCATGCCTCGCTCTCGAAGCGAGCCTGATTTCAACCCGGCAAAAAAGTGGCTCGAGGATTTCAAACCTCGAGTCACATTCCGTTTATTTCACGTGCGTCAACCAGTGATCGTATTTCGCATCCTGTCCACTCGCTGCCGCCAAGTACCGTTTGCGAATCTCGAGGCTGATCTTGCCTGCGCTGCCGTTGCCAATCTTGCGGTAATCAATTTCGGAAACCGGTGTGACTTCGGCGGCGGTGCCGGTCATGAAGACTTCATCGGCGCAGTACAATTCCTCGCGGGTTGCCATCGTTTCGACAACCTCGAGCCCCATGTCGCGGCAGATTTGAATGATGCTTTCTCGGGTGATGCCGGTCAGGTTGACGCTTTTGGAGATGGCATAAACGACGCCTTTGTTGATGAAGAAGAAATTTTCGCCGGTGCCTTCAGCGATGAATCCGTTCTGATCGAGCAGCAGTCCCTCGTCGAATCCTGCCGAAACCGCGTCCATGCGTGCCAATGCCGAGTTGATGTAATTGCCGCCCGCTTTGGCCTTTCCGGGCATTGCGCCAGCCGGAAGTCGCGTCCAAGCGGTTGTTAACAGTCTCGCGCCTTTGTTGACCAATTCTTCGCCGAGGTACGAACTCCATTGCCAGGCTGCGACCATGACTTCGACTGGGCAAGGCATTGGGTTCACGCCCAAAACGTTGAAGCCGCGCCAAGCCAAAGGCCGGATGTAGCACGATTTCAAACCGTTTTCGCGCACCACGGCGATGTGGGCTTGGTTGATTTCCTCGCTCGAGAATGGCATTGGAAAACGCATGATGTGCGCCGAATCAAATAATCTTTTCGTGTGATCCTCGAGCCTGAAAATGGCAGAACCGTGTGCGGTTTCGTAGGCG
>JAYURE010000212.1:0-2028 GCA_043756345.1 Deinococcales bacterium
GCCGAACCTCAAGACTTCGCGGTAGACTCGAGGCATGCCGGGACGATGGAGTGAAGATTATGTGGCGCACGTGCTGCGTCCGAACTTCGCGCAGGCCAAACGTTACCTGTTCAAACCATTGATGCTGGTCAACAAGGCGCACGCCGTCATGCTCGAGCAGTGCGATTTGATCTCGAGCCACGATGCACGCACACTTTTGACCGCACTCGAGGACATCGACCGGACCGGCTCGCGGGCATACGCCTACAACGAGGCGTTTGAAGATTTGTACTTCGCCATCGAAGCGCGATTGATCGAATTGACCGGCGATGTCGGCGGCAACCTGCAAATTGCCCGATCCCGCAATGACATCGATGCCGCCATGATCCGCATGGTCGTGCGTGAAGCAGTCTTGGGATTGCTCGAGGTGATCAGCGAATTGCGCGGCGTGCTGCTTTCCAGATCGCTCGAGTTCATCGACGCGTTAATGCCGGGATACACGCACAATCAACCGGCACAACCCACCACGCTGGCGCATTACTTGGGTGCGACACTCGCCTGTCTCGAGCGTGACGCCGAACGCCTGCGGGCCGCGTACCGAAATGTCAACCGAAATCCGCTCGGTGCGGCAGCCATGACCACAACCAGTTTTCCGATTCGTCGAGATGTAACCGAACGCCTGCTTGGATTTGAAGGACTCGAGGAGAACGGTATCAACGCCGTTGGCGGCGCGGACCACACGCTCGAGGCGGTCAGCGCGACGATGTTGTGCGCCATCAACCTTTCACGCATGACCTTCGACCTGATGACTTGGACCTCACGTGAGGTCGGTTTCTTGCGCGTGCCGGACAAATTCGTGCAAATCTCGAGCATCATGCCGCAAAAGCGCAACCCGGTCGTGCTCGAGCACATTCGCGCCAAACTTGCCCGCACGCACGGCGCGGCCCAAACCGTGTTCAGCCTCGCCCGAAACATTCCTTACGGCGATGTCAACGATGTTGGCGAACCGATGCTCGAGCCGGTCTTGCGTTGCTTCACCGAGGCGGACGAGGCGATTAGCCTGCTGGCGGCCGTGCTCGAGGAGGCGCATTTTGATGTCGCACAAATGTCGCGCCGAGCCGGTGAGCATTTCACAACCGCGACCGGTCTGGCCGATCATCTGGTGGCCGATTGCGGCTTGCCGTTTCGTCAGGCGCACCATGTCGCCTCGAAAGTGGTCGATCTGGCCTACAAGCGCGGCATTGGGTACGAGCAGGTCACTGCGGCTCTGGTCAATGAGGCGGCACTCGAGAGATTGGGACGAACCCTCGAGTTAAACGAGGCGAGAATCACGAAGGCGCTCGATCCAAAGGCGTTTGTTGAGGCACGAAAACTTCCGGGCGGCCCGGCACGTGAGGCGATGCTGCCCTTCTTGTCCCGAGCCCAAGCGACACTCGAGGCCGACGAATCCTGGCGTCGAGCCGCATTGCGCCGATTGCGCGAAGCCCGTGATGAACTCGAACATGCCATTCAAAGCATTCTCGAGCCTACACCCGAGTCATCAACTGAGGTTAGTCATTGAACCTCGGGCCACGTTCTGTGTTGAGAAAAATAACCAGGTTGTTCCGGGCGCTCTTCCCTGCTCAAGCCCGACCAGACGACATTTGGGCCGCGCATCAACTTCCCGCCCCAGAACTTGAGGTCTATCGACGCATGGACCCTCGAGACCGCGAGCACGCCGTTCGTGTGGCGCAAAAGTTGCTCGAGTTACACCCTGAAGCCAGCAGTGAAGTCATCCGAGCGGCATTGCTGCACGATTGCGGCAAAATGGTCAGGCGATACAACGTTCTCGAGCGGGTCATCGTCGGACTCATCGCCCCAGAAGGACCACGGACAAGCACCAATACCAGTGGCCTGCAAGCCAAAACTGCCATGGATGTTCGCAACAATCATCCGCAGATCGGCGCAAAACTGATTCTCGAGGCTGGCGGTGATTCACGTGTGGCCGAACTGGTGCGGATTCATCATCAGCCAAAAGGTGATGTTGAAGCAACCTGGATTCATCAGATC
>JAYURE010000213.1:0-5495 GCA_043756345.1 Deinococcales bacterium
CGCATGACATCTTGCGCCGAGAATTCAACATCGTCGCAGAAGGTTCGGGCGTAACGCACCATCTCGTCCGTGATTTCGAGGACTTGTTCGGGTGTCTTCTTGAGCATGTACTCGAGGTGGACTTTTGACGCCGAAGTGAAGGTGTGAATCCGCCATTTATCCGCAACGTCCAGCGCTTTCGCGGCGCGTTCAATGTCAAGTTTATGCGTGCGGGCCAGACCACAAATCACCGGTCCACGAATCTCTCGAGCGATCCGGTTGACGCAATCGAAATCACCTTGGCTGGTGATCGGGAATCCGGCCTCGATGATGTCCACGTTCATGCGGGCCAGCGCGTGCGCAATCTCGAGCTTCTGTGGCACGCTCAGGGCCACGCCTGGGGATTGTTCGCCGTCGCGGAGGGTGGTGTCAAAAATTCGGATGTGACGCATTGGGCTCCTTGGGGAAAAGTGTTGAGTCGTAGGTTTAGGTGTGCTGGGTTTGAGTCTCGAGCCTCGATAGTCGTTCGGAATGCGTGTTGGCTCTGGCTTGCCGGTTGGACATCTTTCGTTGCTGAATCATACCGACCTCAGTTTCTGAATTTCAAGGAGTGCAAAAGAAAACGACCCTCGAATCTGCTCGAGGGTCGCAAAAGGCTTGAAGAAACGACTAAGCCGCGACCCGTGAAACTAGGGCTAGAACGAGGCTGGTCGGAACGAATTTCATCTACGGGTACGCTATCAGCTTGCTCGAGATTGTGTCAAGCGGGATTCAAGCTCTCGTGTGCTTCCCGCAACCAGGGATGGACGACCAAGAGATTCGGGCTGGAAATCAGGTACTCGAGGAAGAATCGGGTTCCGGCATCCAAACCGTTCTCGAGCGCGGCGAGCAAATCATTCAGGTACGGTGGAATTCCGGGTTGATCCCAGGAAATCTTGTCGGCCAAAAACACCACGCGATTCAACGGGCTCGAGTTGACCTTTAACGCCGTGTGGCATTCAATCGCGCTGAGCACAGGCTCGTCCTGGATTCCGAACAAATCTCGAGCAAAGATTCTGCCGTGCTGTTGGTGCAAAATCATTGGGACTTGTTCTTCTTCTGGCAAAACAGGCAGGTCCAAGGCTCGAGACAGCGCAATCCGTTCAGCGTTCGGCACGATCACGGCAATGTCGTGCAAGATGCCTGCGAGTTCGGCGGCGTTCGCATCCAATCCGAAACGCTCGGCAAGATTTCTGGCCTCGAGTGCCACCGCTTTGACATGTGTTGCGACGTGCGGGAAACCATGATGCTCGAGAAAATCGGGTGCATCACGCAGCGTGTCACCCGTGAATTGAAACCCGTTGACCCACTTGAGCAGGGCCGGATTCATCAAAGGTTTTCCCAATCGTCTCGAGAAATGCCCGCTTGTTTGAGCAGCCGATGGAGCAAACTGACATCAATGTCTCCACGGTGCGGATTGGGAACGACAACAGTGACATCACCACGGGTCATGATCGAATGCCGACCACCCGGAACAGGCTCTTCAAATCCCGCATCTCGAAATGCCTGAATCAAAATACGACGCGAAACAGGACCAAAGAACTGCATCAGGCGGTGGCTTCCAATTGATCAAAGTCGGGCAGAGACAACTGAACACCTGCGAATTCGGGAAGGTCAAAGCCCTTACGGATGCGAAACAAAACCCAGTCCTCGAAGGCGCTGCGAAGTTCATCCCGACATTTCTCGAGCGTGTCCTCATTCGCCCAAACACCCTGAGCGCCCGGAATAGAACCAAAAAAACCTTCGTTTTCCTCGAGTAATTCGTATTTTGCCAGGTGCATTCCAGCGTTTAAGTATTCCTCGAACATGGTTTCACCTCCTTTTCAGTCCAGCAAGTCTGTCCGCTCGAGGTTGAATAATCCCGCCGTGATCAATGTTCGTTGGGTATTGTGATTCATGGCTGTATTGGTTTTGAATTGCGGAAGCTCGTCCCTCAAATTCGCGCTGGTTGATCCGCTTTCGCGTGTCACACTGCTTTCTGGCCTGGCTGAACGCCTGTTTGAACCCGAACCAACCCTGAGTGTGCGTGATGCCGAGAAAACCGTGACCAAACTCGAGGCTCAAGGCCATGAGGCGGCGCTACAAGGGATTTTGCGGGTACTCGAGGCTCGAGGCATTGCGAACATCTCAAGCGTTGGTCATCGCGTGGTGCATGGTGGCGAACGCTTCAAAACAGCAGCGAGAATTACACCAGAAGTGCTCGAGGGGATCGAGGCTTGCGTGCCGCTCGCACCGTTGCACAATCCAGCAAACTTGTTGGGCATTCACGGTGCAATGAAAGCCTTCCCAAACCTCAGTCATGTTGCGGTCTTTGACACGGCCTTTCACCAAACCATGCCCGAACGCGCCTACCGTTACGCGATTCCAAATCAGCTTTACCTCGAGCACGGCGTGCGACGTTACGGCTTTCACGGAACCAGCCATCAATTCGTGACCGCGCAGGCCGCAAAGATTCTGGGCATGCCACTCGAGCGTTCGGCCTTTGTCAGTGCGCACCTCGGCAATGGTTGCTCGCTTGCGGCGGTCCTGAATGGGCGCAGCGTGGACACCAGCATGGGCCTGACACCGCTCGAGGGTCTGGTCATGGGCACGCGCTCCGGTGATGTCGATCCGGGCTTGCACGGCTTCCTGGGAACGCAACTGGGTTGGAACCTCGAGAAGATCACCAGTGTTCTCAACCGCGAATCTGGACTGCTCGGACTGTCAGGATTGTCCAACGATTGCCGCGAACTTCAAGAGGCCGCGCAGAACGGTCATGAGGGCGCTCAACTTGCGCTCGAGGTGTTCTGTTACCGACTCGCCAAAGGGATTGCCGCCATGAGCGTCGCGCTCGGGAAACTCGACGCGCTGATTTTCACCGGTGGCATCGGCGAGAATAGCGTTTTGGTTCGCGCCAAAACCCTCGAGTCTCTTGGCGTGCTCGGCGTACATTTGGATGCGCCACGCAATGCGCTCGCGGTTGGCGGTAAATCTGGCAAGATCAGCGAGGATGGACGCAGTGTTGCGCTGGTCGTACCGACCAACGAAGAATTGATGATCGCGCTCGAGACGCAGGAGGTGCTGGGATGAACACAATTTTTGGCTCGAGGAATGGTTCGGGTTCCGTTGGCTGTACTGGCGAGGGCGAACACAGGGTTCGCCCCTACGCAAATGTTGTAGGGACGAACTCCATGTTCGCCCTCCTAAGCGAGAACACACCCTACCAGGACAACGCATGAAAACCCTGTTTGTCACGCCCGTCGGTGGTCACGTCGGCCTCTCGAGTTCCGCGCTTGGATTGGTTCGCGCCTTGCAACGCTCGAGTTTGAAAGTTGGATTTTGCAAACCGATTGCGCAAGAACATGCGGGTCTTGATCGAAGCGTGCATTTCGCTCGAGTCGCCTGTGGTCTGAACGTTCCCGATCCGGTCAGTTTGGATCGCACCGAATTGTTGCTCGGACAGCAAGAGGAAGACACACTGATGGAGGAGATCGTCGGCGTGGCATCCAGGGCGGGGGAGGGCTGTGATGTGCTGGTGGTCGAAGGACTCGCGCTCGGCTCAAGCAATGCGTATGCGCAAAGACTCAACTCGAATACCGCCCGGAATCTGAACGCCCAAGTTGTGCTCGTCGCCAGCCTCGAGCGTGCAGACATCACCGAATTTACGGACGGTCTCGAGATTGCCGCCCGAGAATTTGAGGCCCGCGACGGATCGGGCACGGGCGGCGGACGGCTCGCCGGTGTGATCGTCAATTTCGTGCCGGTCGGATTCAAGCTGGCCGAATGGTCCAAATCCTTGAAGAAAAGCACACTCCTCTCGAGCCTGCCGATTCTGGGAATCGTCTGGCAGAACGCGGAATTGGCCGCACCACGCACCTTCGATGTTGCACAATTCTTGAAGGCAGATGTCATGAACGAAGGCCAGATTCGCTCGAGGCGCGTGCGCGTGAACATGGTCACGGCCCGCAGCGTCGAACACATTGTTGAACTGTTCAAACCGGGAACGCTGGTGGTCGCACCGGGCGATAGGGAAGACGTGATCATGGCGACCAGCCTTGCCGCGTTGAATGGCATTCCACTCGCGGGACTGCTGTTGACCAGCGGCTACCAACCCAGGGAATCGATCTGGCGTCTGTGCAAACCCGCGCTGTCCGGTGATTTGCCGGTGATGATGGTCGAATCGAACTCGTACACCACCGCTGGATTGCTGAACCAGATGGATTCCCAAGTTCCACTGGATGATGTTGAACGCATCGAACGCGTGCTCGAGTACGTTGCAGATCACCTCGAGACGAAATCCCTGGAGGCGCAATTCAAGGTTTCGGACGAGAACCGACTTTCACCGCCCGCGTTCCGTTACGAATTGATTCAACGTTCAAAGGCGGCCGGTAAAAAAATCGTGCTGCCCGAAGGTGACGAGCCGCGCACGGTGCGTGCCGCCGCGATCTGTCACGAAAAAGGAATCGCGCAATGCGTGCTGCTCGCCAAACCAGAAAGCGTGCGGGCCGTCGCCGAGGCGCAAGGCGTGATCCTGCCCGCCGATCTGCAAATCATTGATCCGGCCAGCGTGCGCGGCCAGTACGTCGCACCGATGGTCGAATTGCGCAAACACAAAGGCTTAACGCCACCGATGGCCGAGGCGCAACTCGAGGACAACGTGGTTTTGGGAACGATGATGCTGGCACTCGGTGAGGTCGATGGGCTGGTGTCCGGCGCGATACACACGACCGCGAACACCGTCCGGCCCGCGCTGCAACTGATCAAAACCGCACCGGGAGTCAAACTCGTCTCGAGCGTTTTCTTCATGCTGATGCCCGAACAAGTCCTCGTATACGGTGATTGCGCCATCAACCCGAACCCGAACGCCGAAGAACTCGCCGAAATCGCCATGCAGAGCGCCGACAGCGCCACCGCCTTCGGAATCACGCCCAGGGTCGCCATGCTCTCGTACTCGACCGGCTCGAGCGGCGAGGGCGAAGATGTCGAACGGGTCGCGCAGGCCACAAGAATCGCCCGAGAGAAACGCCCGGACCTGATCATTGACGGTCCGCTGCAATACGATGCCGCCAGTGTTGCCAGCGTCGGCAAGCAAAAAGCCCCGGACAGTCCGGTGGCGGGCCGGGCCACCGTTTTTATTTTCCCAGACTTAAACACCGGCAACACGACCTACAAAGCCGTGCAACGCAGCGCCAACGTCGTCAGTGTCGGCCCGATGTTGCAGGGATTGCGCAAACCTGTGAACGACCTGTCTCGAGGGGCGCTGGTCGATGACATCGTGTACACGATTGCCCTGACCGCGATTCAGGCGGCAAGCTCGAGTTGAGGTGATTCTCGCTGTCGTTTGGGCGAGGCAAGCCTTGCGCCCTACAAGAAATGGTGAATCGTAGGGGTGAGGCTTGCCTCATCTATTCCGACTTAATCGTTTTTGTCGTCCCAGAAACAGAATTCGAGCTTCTGGCTTTTGTACCTCCCCTGCGAAGTAGCGACCATGCCCGCCA
>JAYURE010000214.1:0-5492 GCA_043756345.1 Deinococcales bacterium
TCCATCTTGTTCGCAAAGGCGATACGTGGGACGTGATAGCGGTCGGCTTGCCGCCAAACGGTTTCGGATTGCGGCTCGACCCCTTGGCTGGCATCGAACACAGCGACCGCACCATCCAGAACGCGCATGGAACGTTCGACCTCGATGGTGAAATCGACGTGACCGGGGGTGTCAATGATGTTGACAGTCCAGTCGATATCCTGCTTCTTCCAAACGGCGGTCGTGGCGGCGGCGGTGATGGTGATGCCGCGCTCGCGTTCCTGCTCCATCCAGTCCATCGTGGCTGCGCCCTCGTGAACCTCACCGATTTTGTGAACGCGACCGGTGTAGAACAGGATGCGCTCGGTGGTGGTGGTCTTGCCAGCGTCAATGTGCGCGGCGATTCCGATGTTACGGGTGATGTTCAGGTAATTGCTAACGTCTACTTTGACCATAAGAACCTCTTTTGAACCCCAGCACTTGGACCGGCGAGCATCTCACGGGACACTCTTTTGGACTCTGTACTGAATGGGTGTTACATCTGATCTCGAGGGTTGAGCCTCAAGAATTTACTGCTCGAGAAACCGGTATGTGAGTCTGGTGTTTGATTCACATATGTCAAAATCTTTATCGCATATTTTTGCGTGTTGGACACGACAAAGTTTTGACTGGAAGAACTGTGAACGACCATGTTCGCACGCAAGCCTCGAGATTCGGGCTTGCGCCCGCACTCTTGACTCGTCCGCCGAATCCACTTGGTTCATGGTCGTTCACCTCCCTAGAAAGCGCCTGTCTCGAGGTCACAGTTCTTCTCAAGATCAGATTGATTTACCGAAAATTGTTCGCCTTGCAGTAGAAAAGACCGCACGGGCTGTTAGGCTCGCTGGCGGTCTCGAGAGAAATGTTGCTTCGGGATTACCAGCGCCAAAATACGCGGTTTACCAGCGGTAATGCGCGTAGGCGCGGTTGGCTTCCGCCATGCGCTCCACATCGTCTTTTTTCTTGATCGCACCGCCACGGCCCTGGCTTGCATCCGTGATTTCGTTGGCAATGCGTTCAATCGCTGTGCGTTCCGGGCGGGATTCGGCTGCGCCAACCAACCAACGAAGCGCAAGCGCCTGTTGGCGACGCATGGAAACTTCGACTGGCACTTGGTACGTGCTGCCACCGACGCGACGTGAACGAACCTCAACTCGAGGTTTGATGTTGTCGTAGGCGGTTTTGAAAACTTTGAGGGGCTCTTGGCCGCTGCGTTCTTGGATCAAACGGCAAGCGCCATAAAAGATGCGGCTGGCAAGGTTTTTCTTGCCTTCACGCATGATGCGGTTGATCAGTGCACTGACGACCAGATCGTTGTAAACGAGGTCGGGCACGAGTTCGCGGACTTCTGCTTGACGACGACGAGACATGCGCTACCTCCTTTACTTCTTCTTGGCCGGTGCGCCTTTTGCGCCCGCCTTGGCTTTTTTGGTTCCGTACTTGCTGCGTGACTTGTTGCGGTCCTTGACGCCCTGGGTGTCAAGACTGCCCCGGACGATGTGGTAACGCACGCCTGGAAGGTCCTTCACACGACCACCACGGATGAGCACAACGCTGTGCTCTTGAAGGTTGTGACCTTCGCCGGGAATGTAGGCCGTGACCTCGAAGCCGCTCGAGAGACGCACACGGGCGATCTTCCGAAGCGCCGAGTTTGGCTTTTTGGGTGTGGTGGTTTTAACAACCGTGCACACACCGCGCCGTTGCGGGCTGGATTTGAGGGCCGGAACTTTGGATTTTTTAACCAAAACCCGGCGGCCTTTTCGCAGTAACTGCTGAACTGTCGGCATTCCTTCTCCTTGCGACCTTGAACGAGCCCCGTGGGGCGCACTTAGCGTTCAAGCTGCTTGATCTCCCCTGTCGGGCCTGTTCAAAATCGTTCAGACCGTTCGGGGACAATTCTCTGCGCGAGTGCCGTGCGAGAGCTTTTCAGCGGGTACTTCCAACATTTATTTCCAGAATAGAATCCCTGTACGCAGGGAAACCTCGAGAGTGTACCTCACAGGCTCGAGGAAGGCAAGGGGGATTTTCGGGCTTTCAGGCTTGGGTGTCCTGCGATTCTCGCTTCGAGGGCGAACATGGAGTTCGCCCCTACGCCACATGATTTTCGTAGGGGTGAGGCTTGCCTCATCCTCGCCAGGACATCGGATGGTCTCCGGTCAAATCAAACCTTGCCCGTCTCGAGCACGCTTGGGAAGGAATTCCCCGCGCTTCGCTGATCTGAATGGTAATTTGTACCCATGGGGGTGGGCGTATGACTGAAGTGATTCTGCTCGATGCCAAAGGTCAGGTTCTCAAGTTCGAGGCGGCAGAACAGGCCGGTGTCGATGCGGTCGTGGTGGATGCGGCCAGTTGGGGCGAGGCGAACAGCCTGAAAACCTTGCGTTTTCAACTCGCTGAGGGTTCTGAACGCGAGTTGCACGTTCAATTTGATGATGAACCACCGTTGACCTCATGGGTGGACCTGAGCATTTTCCGTCAGGGTCGCGTGGACGAGATCGAATCCGGTTTGGATTTCGCTCGAGGTGAGTTCCGTCGTCGGGCAGTCGGTTACTCGCAATTTGACCGCTGAGTTTCGGTTTGTTCGCGTCCCTCGAGTTCAGGCTTGAGGGACGTTTTTCATGTCCACAACTGGCACATCTACGGGCAGCGGGCCTTCACGTAATCCTCGGGTCCAAAGTTCCAGGTTTTTCGGACCGTTTTCCCAGACCAATAAGACCGCCATCGCGCCGTAAATCGGCAGGTGTCCGACCAGTTCGGTCGAGTCAAAAATCGTCAGGGTCAGGTTGATTGGAAACCAGGCGATGATGATGATTTCTCGGGTGAAAACGTTGAACAGCAGGCACAGGCCGACGAGCAATTCGACGCTGCCCGCGAATTGAGCGAACAGCGCGTCAGGGATCGGCAATCCCAGGCTCGAGGTGAAATTGAGGGGTTGTTGTTGCAGGAAGCTGGCGGCCAGGGCTGGGTTGGCCAGTTTTTCACTGAAGGCGGCGGCGGTCAGGCTGATGCCAACTCCGATTCGCAGGGCGGGAATGGCGCGACGCATGGCGGTGATGCTCGGCTCGAGGCGCGGCAGGATCAGGCGGTCTATCGAGATTGGGCCTCGTCCAGCGAACCAGAAGAAGGCGGCAAATCCGAGGATCAGGGCATTTTCGAGCATCGCCTCGAGACCGAAGATGAAGATGCCTGCGAACCACAGTCCAGCCAGGAAGACTGCGGAAACTCGAGCCAGTCCACCGTAAAACAGGGACAACGCCATTCCGGCTTGGGCGAGGCCGAAGAGGTACGCGGTGGCTCCGGGCAGCACGTTATCGGGCGAGAACAAATGTCCACTTACACCAGAGACGAACAGTGTCACCGCAAGATGTACGCCGAGGATCGCGGGAACGAATCCATACAGGCCCATGCGTCGCTCTGGTGTGGCCCCAAACCATTCGACGCTCGGCAGCAGGCTCTTGCCACCTCGAGCGCGTTGCATGAACCACAGGGCGATCACAGCCGCCGAGACCGCGAGGATCAACGCGAATGTGACCGGCTCGAGCAGGGCCGCAAAGTTCATCGCTGGGCGTGCGCCGTCATGGAACCATTTGACGTGCGCCAACGCGGAACTCGAGGTGATCCAGGCGAGCAGCAACGGGGCCAATGATCTCGCAATGTGTTTCACGGCTACAGTCTAGGCTCGAACTGGTGGGAAAAGTATCCCTCGGGCTCGCAACGAAAAGGGCGCAGCGTGCTGCGCCCCTACGGAAAACCATGATGATCGATTACGCGACGGAGATCACGACGCTGTGATAGCCGCTCGCGGCCTCTGGCAAGCTGTCGGCATCTTTGGGGGTTTGCACGACACCATCGGCCCAGCAGCGCACCGTCACCTTGCTCGTGCCTTTGACGGCCTTCCACGGCAGCGTCCAGAGCACCCAGGCGTACTTCGAGCGTTGCGCCGTGAGCTTCGCCTCGAGCCAGGTTTTGCCATCGTCGATGCTGACCTCAACTTTGGTGATTGGTTTCTTGCCCGCATAGGCAACACCGTGCAAATCTTTGCTTTCGTCCGGTTTGAAGCTGTCGCCATCTTTGGGGAAATCAAAACGGCTGGTTGGTTGCACGAACGCGGTTCTGGTCCAGCCACGGTTCGCCCAGTACCCGATCTTCTCCTCGCTGGCGACGGTGATCTTGGTGATCCAACGTGGGGACTTCATGCCGTAACGACCTGGGATCAGCACGCGCAATGGAAAGCCATGTTTTTGATCGAGCGCATCGCCGTTCATACCATAAACCAAGCGGCAGTCTTCCTCGAGCACTTCGGCAAGTGGGATCGATTCGTAGAAGCTGTCGGCGGCCTCCCAGACGATCCATTTACCGCCCGGTTCGACACCGACGGCCTGCATCAAGTCTTTCATTTTGAAACCCGTCCAGATCGCGTTGCCTGCCAGGTCTCCGCCGACCGGGTTGGAGATGCAGGACATCACAAACTCGAGATCGTGTACTTCAAATTGGTCCTTGAGTTGCTGCAAGGTGAACGTACTGGGATTTTTGACCATACCGCCAACCTCGAGTTTCCAATCGGCCTCTTTGATTTTTGGATCGAGGGCTTCGTTGTTGATCGAAACGTAGTAAAAATCTTCTTGTGCGGTCAGTCCTGGCAGAAGCACCTTGCCGCTGCCGCCTGCGGTCGCCACCGTTTTCGGGGCGTTGCTGCGAAACAATGGTTGCAGAATCGTGAAGCCACCCATACCCAGAATCGCTGCCGATCCAATCCCGAGCGTTTGCAGCACGCCGCGCCGTTCTGGGTTGCTGGCGACCGGGGCGAGCGCGAGACGAATGCCGTAGTAAATTGCGCCGTAAATTGCGCCCCAAAGGATTGCGATTGGCCCACTCGAGGAAACCAGTACAGCGGCAGAGATCACGCCGACGAGCACAGACGCAGGGATCACAGGCAACAATCCGAGCAGGGTGATGCCGCCGACCCAACCGAGCAGCACGCCCATGAACGCGGCAATCTTGCCCGCCTGTCCGAAGCCGAGCAGCTTGTGAACCAACTGGAACATCGCGGGCGTGCCCATCCAGAAAGTCACGGTGTTGTACAGCTTCTCGGCCGGGAACAATCCAATGCCGGTGATGCGGGCGAGAAGTCCAATAACGCTGATGCCGATGCTCGAGATGAAGCCGATTAGAAGTTTCTGTATCATGCTTAAGAGTACGCGCAGAAATCGGTTTTGGTTCAGTCCTGTGACCACATTGTTAAAAGCTGCTCGAGTTCGGTTCGGGCATCTTTCAAGCTCGAGACGATTTTCGTATCCGGTTCGGCTTTGAACCAGGTTTCTTGACGTTTGGCGTACTGCCGGGTGGCCAGGTTGATGCGGTTCTCGACCTCTGAAAGCGGCAAATTCCGGTGCGTGCCATCATCCATGAACACGCCGGTCAGGTGCTCGAGGGCCTGTTTGTAACCGATGGCTTGGAAGCTCGTGACGCGCCGA
>JAYURE010000215.1:0-5486 GCA_043756345.1 Deinococcales bacterium
AACTTTCAACGCTCAGGCCACACTCACAAATACCCCCTGAAAAACGCACACCAAGTCGTGCACCACGCACATCAACCGCGATCCTCATAAACACCCCAAAACACGACACCTCGAGACGCACACCAAGTCGTCCACCACGCACACCAAGTCGTACCAAACCCCCACCGAAAACCGAGCGGAAGATAACGAGAGGATAGCCTACAAAAATAACCCAGATGAGAGACTTGGGCACCGTTTTTAGTTGCCAACGATGCCACAAAAAATTTCTTGAAGATGACTGTAAAAGCCGTTTCGAGGCTTGGATGGCACATGAAAACCCAGAGTTCGCACGTTCGCATGACTCGAGGGCATACCTGATAGAAATCGTCTCGAATCACCAAACAAAGGACTGAAGGTCCGCCGCAACAAAATTGATAACTGGTAGGAAAACCAGAAAATTCGAGCCGCCTGGGAGAATACGACTGATCAAGATGCCAAAACCGTGCAAACCGTTTTCTTCCGTCCTGAAGAAAAGCCCAACCAACGCTGGTTCTATCTGCAACATGGCCTCAAAATAGGATTTCCGAATCTTGCGCAAACGTTCGCTCGGCGTTCGCGGAATCAGAAAAGTACGGCAGATGCCCATTGCGACTGGCTCTGGACAAAGACCGGATCTATCGTCTACCCCAGCAATCAACGTGAAAAAGGATGCGTGATGTCATGATGAACTGCCAGTCCGTATCGGAGACCAGATGAGTGAACGCCCGTCCATGACCGAAATACCACGCGAAGACGTTCGGGATCTTTTTGGAACCAGAAAAGCGCTCGAGGCTGGATTGCGTGCCGAAAGGCGGGAACGACAGGAACTGGCAAATCCCAGCTTGCGAGCAATCCATCAAGAAAAATCGGCAATCCGCCACTGGTCGTTCCGTCTGATCAAGAACCTTCTCAAATTGTTTGAACGCAGTTGATTGACTCGAGGACCCAAAGCCCATCATCTGGAAATAATTGCAATCGAAGAAACCCAGTCGAGAAAAAGTCAAACGGCCAGATCGCCTTGTGATCTGGCCGTTTGATTCAAATTTTCTGGAAGTTCCCGTTTCAAGCTCAAACAAGGTACCGGGTGGTCAAGCTGACTTCATCAATTGCGTGCAACTGTTGTTCGTGGATTCTCGATTCCTTGGACCTTGTTTTCTAACGCAGATCCATGAAATCAAGCCCGAGAACACAAATTTGATTTCGGCTACTGGAGACAGTGACTGTTGCTCGAGTTCGAGGTCAAGTGCGAATTTTCAGCCACGACTCAGTTTCAACTCAGTTGCAGGTCAGCCCAAAGTACGACACTGAATTCACTGTTCGTCTGAATCGGTGAAGGAAGGTGCGACACGTGAATGCAACACAAGATCATGAAGCTGTCGGGGTTGAAGGCGTTCAGGCTCGAGGCTGGGAAATCAAGCGCTGGTCGCCTGCACCTAGGAATCTTCAGGATGGATTGGGAAACACGAAATCGTTCGACCGGACTCGGGTTGCCGAGCAAGCGTACCGGTTGGGTCATCAGGCATATTCGCTCGGAAATTTGACGCTTGCCTTAGAGCACTTTCAGGTTGCCATCCAAACCGATCCGAGTTGCGTCAAAGCGCACCGTTGGTTCGGTCGTGTGGCGCTCGAGCTTGGTTTGGGTGCAGAGGCGAAACGCTCTTTTGAAAATTTGATTCGGCTGCAAGGGTATTCGTCCGCATTGGGTCAGAGTCTCGAGTACGCCGATCAGATCAGACGTTTTGGGCTTGTGGCGGCCAATGGGTTTCGGACCGGTTGCGAGGCTCAAAAGAATGGTCAGTTGAACGATGCAAGTCTTGCAATCGGGCGGGCGGTTGCAGCCGCTCCGAACCATCAACGGGCTTGGGCTCGGTTGGGACAGATCTTGCTCGAGTTGAAGTCCTACGATGGCGCGGTCATCGCCTGTGAACGGGCCTTGGCGCTCGAGCCGTATGACTCTGGCAGTGCGTATCGTTTGCGTTTGGCCTCCAAGCACACTGCTTCTCGGTCTGCGCCTGTATCGCTCGAGGATGTTCTCGATTCGAAGATTCCAGTTCCGATCAACCTTTCTGTGCGTGGGAGGCGCTAGCGTGCCGCTGGCCCTGATCCTTGTTCCTCAAGACTCACCCGATTTGTTGGGTGGGATTTGTACGACAAAGCCGTTCCGATGGGCCTCGTAAGAAATGGCGGGCGAATCAATTTTTCCGTGACTGCGCCCGATGGGAGCGATCAACCGATTCGGGCCGCCATTTACAGCCTCGAGCGGCTCGAGGAACATGCCGGATCGCTCGCCGCCGAGCACCGCCTCTCGCGTGATTCGCGCCGAGGTCCGGGCCTCGCCAGACGGCTCAAAGACAACGCTCGAGCCTTGCTGCGGGCGTACCAATCGATCATCGCCGCCGTCAAGGATGACCGTGCGATCACGCCCGCCGCCGAGTGGTTGGCAGACAATTTCTATGTCGCCGAGGAGCAACTGCGTCAAATCCAGGAGGATTTACCGGCTGGGTTTTACCGCAGGTTGCCAAAACTCGAGGCCGGATTTCTGGCTGGTTATCCGCGAGTGTTTTCACTCGCTTGGGCGTTTGTGGCACACACCGACAGCCGTTTCGATCCCGAGGCGCTCGAACATTTTGTGCGAGCGTACCAGCGCACGCAAGCGTTGATCATTGGCGAATTGTGGGCTTTACCGATTACGTTGCGGGTGGTGCTGGTCGAGAACTTGCGTCGCCTGACCGAACGTGTCGTCGCCGCCCGAGAGGAGCGCGAACGCGCCGATGCGCTCGTCGATGGGCTGCTGGGTCTGAGCAATTCTGGATCGGAAATTCGTGGGCCAGAATCGCTCGAGGATCTGCGCCGCAGTTTCGCGCAACGTCCACTCGAGCGGGCCTTTGTGGTCCAACTCGTGCAGCGCCTTCGTGAAGAACCGCAGGGTGTCGAGGTCATGCGTTGGCTCGAGGAACGCCTGATCGCGCAGGGGACTACGCTGGATGGTGCCGTCGCCGAAGAGCATCAACTTCAGGCGGAAGCCAACGTCAGTGTCCGCAACGTCATGACCAGCATGCGGTTGATTTCGGCGTTCGACTGGGCGGTGTTTTTTGAGCACTTGAGTCTGGTCGATGAGATCTTGCGGGCCAGCCCGGTGTTCGCGCAGTCGGATTTTGCCACCCGTGATCGCTACCGGCACGCGGTCGAAGAACTCGCGCTCGGATCAAACAAATCTGAACTCGAGGTGGCCCAGAAAGCGATGGCGCTCGGGGTGGCGCGTCGAAACGCGCAACCCATCGCCGATACCAATCCAATGGTCGGTTCACCCGAGGTGGCCGATGCCGTCAGGCTCGAGGCCCGCGAAGATCCCGGACTGTTTTTGATCGCACAGGGTCGGGCCAAACTCGAGCGCGAGT
The DNA here is from genome assembly GCA_043756345.1 of Deinococcales bacterium. Lineage (GTDB taxonomy): Bacteria > Deinococcota > Deinococci > Deinococcales > JAAFIG01 > JANOWZ01. The sequence continues at coordinate 3,417 of JAYURE010000215.1, forward strand.
TGGGATTTCGCGCCCCGTGGCAGCGCGGGCTGTTTCGTTTTTACATCGTGGCGGCACTGCCCGGTTATTTGGGAACGATTGCGGTCATCCTCGCTTTGACAATCGCCATCGGTCTGAGGAGCGTAACAGAGGTTGAATTGGGCTGGCGCGTCCTCCTCGTTTTCTTGTTGATTATTCCCGCCTCGGAGTTTGCCCTGGCGCTGATGAATTCGTATGTCACAGGGAGCTTCCCGCCTCGCGCCCTACCGAAACTCGAGTTGCTGGATGGGGTCACAGAAGATTTGCGAACCATGGTCGTGGTGCCGACCTTGCTCGGTGATGAACAAAGTGTACGCGAGGAAATTGAACGGCTCGAGGTGCGTTACCTGGCCAACAGCGAGGGCCATTTGCATTTTGCGTTGTTGACCGATTTCACCGATGCGCCATTCGAAACGATGCCAGAAGATGCGCTTTCGTTGCGCACCGCCAGTGACGGGATCAAAAAATTGAATGATCGTTACGGCAAAACGCCCGGTGGTGGCTCGAGATTTTTGCTGTACCACCGCAACCGCGAGTGGAGCGAGAGCGAACGGCGTTGGATGGGGTGGGAACGCAAACGCGGCAAACTGCACGAACTCAACCGCTTGCTGCGCGGCGCGACCGACACCGGTTTCGTTCCGGTGGATTCTGAAACGCTCGAGGTTCCAAGCGGCGTGCGGTTCATCATCACGCTCGATGCGGACACGCGATTGCCTCGCGGCGTGGCACAAAAACTGGTCGGGGCGTTGGGCCATCCGTTGAACCGGCCGCGACTCGATCCGCGCTTCAAACGGGTGGTTGAAGGCTACGCCGTGCTGCAACCTCGGGTGACGATCTCGCTGCCGAACGAGCGCGAGGGAACCGTTTTTCAGCGCGTCTTCTCGAGCCATGCCGGAATGGACCCGTATACCAGCGCCGTCTCGGATGTCTATCAGGATTTGTTCGGCGAGGGCAGTTACACCGGCAAAGGCATTTACGATCTCGATGCATTCGAGGCATCACTCGAGGGTCGCGTGCCGGAAACGACGATGCTCAGTCACGATCTGTTCGAGGGATTGTTTGCCCGTGCCGGACTGCTGAGCGATGTCGAACTGGTCGAGGAGTACCCTGCACATTACGAGGTTCATGCCGCCCGGCAGCACCGTTGGGCTCGAGGCGATTGGCAATTGCTGCCGTGGATTTTTTCCAACCGCGCCCCGATTCCGGTGATCGGACGTTGGAAAATGTTCGACAATTTGCGGCGTTCCCTCGTGCCGATCAGCGCATTTTTGGCGCTGCTCGCTGGCTGGACCGTGCCGGGAGTTTCCGCCCTCGGCTGGACGGCCTTCGTGGTCGGAGGGCTTGCGTTTCCGGCCGTACTGCCGTTTCTGGCCTCGCTCGCACCGGCCCGTTCTGGAGTCTCGAGACGCAGCCATTTCTTGGCGATTGGCGAGGCGGCTTCGCTCGCGCTGTCGCAGGTGTTGTTGACCCTCGCGTTGATTCCGCATCAGGCGTGGTTGATGTTCGATGCGATTGGTCGGACTTTGGCGAGATTGTTGGTGACGCGCAGAAACCTGCTCGAGTGGCGCACCGCCGCGCAATCGGTTTCGGGTGCGAACCTCGAGCCGTTCGGCTTTTACCGGCGAATGGGGATGGCCGTTGTTCTGGGTCTGCTGGCGGGAGTTTTGGTGCTGGCGTTGCGTCCGAGTTCGTGGTGGTTGGCCTTGCCATTTGTGATCGCCTGGATCGTCTCGCCAACCATCGCACGTTTGGTCAGTCTGCCCTCCGGTGAAACGGCACTCGAGGCGTTGTCATCAGATGACCGGATCACGCTGCGCCTGATCGCCCGCCGGACCTGGCATTATTTCGAGCGCTTCTTGGTGATCGAGGATCACTTTTTGCCGCCGGACAATTTTCAAGAAATCCCGCAGCCCATCGTCGCGCATCGGACCTCACCGACGAACATTGGGCTGGCCTTGATCTCCACCGTTTCGGCGCACGACTTCGGCTGGATCGGACTGCTCGATTCGTTGGAGTTGCTCGAGGCCAGCTTCAAATCCACGCAATCGCTCG
>JAYURE010000216.1:0-16612 GCA_043756345.1 Deinococcales bacterium
CGCAGTGATTGCACTGTTCAATGCGAGCGTGTTTTTGATGTGTAGGTATCGTCAAGAATGACCCTGATGGTAGCCTGACGCTTGAAGTGACGAGTCCTCGAGAAAAAAATTCGGTCAGCGTTAACAAAACCATTGCGGCTGAACGGTTTCGCGCAGCGGTTGCTCTGGCAGAATCAGATGCCACTGTTCCCGATGAATGGCTCGAGCGAACGGATCGCGTCGGTGAATCCCCAAGTCAATCATTTGTAGCCTTGCTTGGTGTGGCACTGCTGGCTCGAGCCACAAATCCCGAAGTTGATCCGTTGACTTTGCACCTGGGTCAGGCCGTTCCAACTCGCGGATTCAAGGCGTATCAACCCCGTGGCATTGGTGAGAAGGTCCTGGTGCCACTCTCTCGGGAGTACCGCGTTGACCTTGGACGTTCTGGGCCGCAGCCGTTCAACAATCAGCCGATTTACGGGTCCAAACGGGTTGAGGACATGCTGGCTCGAGTTGCGATCACGACACGCCCGCACGTTGAATACTTGATCGAGACACTGAATCGGGCCAGGGATATATCCGAGGATGAGCTGATCCCCGCGCTCGCTGCGTTCATTCGGCAACGCCAAAGGGTCGGGGCAACCCGTGAAACTCAAACACGCCTCGAATACGCAAACGTTAGCACCACCTTCGCCGAAGTTCTCGAGAAGACGGTCGGTTTTATCCACGAGAATTCAGAGCGCGGCAGGCGTGGACAGGCATTGGTGGCCGCTGCGCTCGAGCTGGTCTACCCCCGGATCGAGTGTGGTGTGATCAACGATCCAAGCCGTCACTGGCCCGGAGATGTTCATGCCTTCGCGGATGATAACGAAGACTCACCACCACTTCTGGCTGTGGAAGTGCGCCAGAAAACCGTCAGTGATGCAGACCTCGATATTTTTGCGCGTCGCGTCAGGGATAAGGGTTTGGTCAAGGCGATGGTCACGGCACTGTCAGCGACACAGCCAAAAATTTCAGAGTCAGCCCCTCAAATCCTCCTCGAGCGCTATGGTGTTCTCGTCGTGGTTTATGACACCCCAGAGGATTTCCTTCGTGCCGCCGCGACCTGGAGCGGACGGCCCCTCGAGCTTTGGGCAAAAGAATTTCCTGCACGCATGAGTGATTTTCTGAATCTTCTGGGTGCCAGCCCCGAAGGTCAGAATCAATGGGTCGCCATGTTCAGCGATTCATGATCTGATCAATCCGTTGCCACGAGTGCAGGTTGTTCAATCTTTTGATAGGCCGGACCTTTGCCCGTTCCGGGATGATCTGCATGGTCTCCCATGTGTTCCAGAAATGGCATGGAAACGGGTTGCACGAGTGCGGGCGATGGAATCGGTCGGTTGTATATCACTGCAAGCGTTGGTTGTTGTGGAACGGTCACGGCGAAGAATTGACGACCAATTTCACGCGCCAGAACCTCGGCGAGAAGGGAAGGGACCGCGTTCCCGATTTGTTTCTGTACAGCCACCCGCCCGCCCTTGAAAACCAAATCCTGCGGGAACGTTTGAAGGGCAGCGAGTTCGCGCACACTCAGCAAACGATTGTCCCAATGGAACGGGCCTACTGCTGGACCAGGTTGCGCCTGAATGGTCCATGATGGTCTGTTCTTGGCGAGTTTCAGCATGAAGCTCCAGAAGCGTGTGCGCCATCCGAATAACGGCAAGCCACCTTTGCGCGACGTATGCCAAAGGTAATTTTCGCCCTCTGGGATCGAGGGCAGAAGATTTGCCCACTTTCCACGCATTTGCAAATCCTCGGCAGGGTTGTGCTCGAGGTGTCCTATCGCATCCCATGCCGTGACCGAAGGTGAAAGCGGATTTGAAAGTGAGGCGAACAAGGATTCAGTCTGATCGTCAGGGGTTAGGTGCGTCGGGGATGGAAAGTCAAAACGGCAGCCGTCTCGGTGGGCGACCAGGAAAAACCGCGTGCGAAGTTGCGGGACGCCATAATCTGTGGCATTCACCACCCGCCAACTCGGCGAGTAATGGACACCTTTTTCGCGGTTGATTGTCTCAGTGAGGTTTTGAAGCAGTTCGAGCCCTTCCTCTTTGCCAGAGTAACTGATTCCATGCACGTTCTCGAGCACAAAGACTTTTGGCAAGGTGTCTCGAACGATTCGCATGAAGGCAAACAGCGTGTCGGCTCGGGGATCATCGAGGCGTTTGGTGTCGCCCGTCGTCCAGTAGCCCGCTTTGGAAAATGGTTGGCATGGAGGGCCACCGATGACAAGATCGACTTCCCCAACCTTGAGGTCCGCCGTCTCGAGAATTTCCACGCTTTCGACTTGATGAATGTCTCGGTGGATCATCGGCCAAGTTCGATTTGCCCGTACCGTGGCAATGGCGTGATCATCAATTTCAACACCGACAGCAGTTTCAAAACCTGCGGCCTCAAAACCGTAATCCATGCCACCCGCACCGGTAAACAAGCTGATTGTTTTGAGGTTTGACACTGTGGTTGCCTTTCGGGAACTGATCTGTTCAAATACTAACATATGTTATTCATCTTGGGCAAGGACTTTATTCGCAGGTCTGCCCGTTCGTCTGCGCGGAATTGCTGCAAAACGCAGCAACTCATCACGCAAGATCAGGTGATCCCGTCCACGCTTCGCGGCCAGCAAACGCCCTTCAGAGATGAACTGAACAACGCGCTCCGCTGTACAGCCTAGGATCGCAGCAGCCTCTTTCGTGGTCAGGAAATCATCGGTCACGTTATGGCATCTTAAAACGCCTGTGCTTGAGAAAGCCCAATCTCAAGGCTGAAGATTATGGATTGGTCAGAGAAACCTAAAAACCAGTTCGGGGCAGAGGAAAACAGAGTTGTTCAGGTTCACAGCCCCAGCCCGTCCCGAATCCCCTGTGCCTTTGACTTGACCTTCTCCGGCAACTGTTCTCGAGTTTTCGTAGTGCAATCAAAGTCCCGTTTAAGGCAGGTTGCTGATGCTCGTCACGCTGCTGCTCGCCTCGAGCATGAATTCACCGACCGCAAGATTCTGTTCAAAATATCTGGCTGGCACAAACCGCGCACCGATGACGCTGAAATCAATCTTCTCGCTCGAGACCGCCAGCACCCTGATCTTGCCAGCGGTCGAATCCCAGAACGCATGTTGGCTCGAGGTTGTGGCCGGTCCCTGAAAGTAAGTGATCGAGGCCGTGCCCGGAATATCGCCGCGTTCCGTGGTCAAGTCGTAGGTTTCGCCCGCCCGCATCGCTGCGTTGAAGCAGACGTACAGCCCACCGGTCAGGGATCGGATCATCACTTGGCACTGGCTGCCTTTGAAATTTGCGTAAATCTGATGCGCCCCAAAAACGCCCTGATCAACGTTGGCGTTGATGTTGCGAATGCTTTGGCTGTGCGTGCCGCCCGGTAAATCCACCGTCAGTTCTGTGGCATTGAGCGGGATTGACCGGCTGATCTCGAGGTTGCCGTATCGCAATCGCAAGTTGGCTTTGACGCTCGAGCCGATGTTTTTGGGCAGGCCATTGAGCGTGAAGGTCGCTCTGTTCTGGTTCGGCTCGAGGGTCAGGCTGCTGGCGCTCGAGCCGGTGGGCAGGTTCTCGAGAGTCATCTGGATAGGGCCATCAAATCCGTTGCGCTTGATGTGAAGTTGCAGTTTGGTATCGGCGGGCCGGTTGGGAATGGTGGTCAGCGTCACGTCATTTGTGATGACTGTTGGAACACTTGGCTCGAGTGTGCTGCCTGAACATGCGGTCAGCAGCAGGGCGACGATCACAGTGATGATGGATAGCTTCATGGGGTGCACCTACATTCGGGGCTTGAGGTGGATCTCAGTTTTCGAGATTGTGCTAGCACTATTGTCTTGGAACGAGTTGGGTTGCTCATTTGGAAGACCGGGAGTCATGCGGCGGCTAACTTTGATCCGAAAACTATTTTCGCGTGTTTAAACCAATTCTCGAACTTGCCGTGAGGTGGCGCATCAGTAAAGGCCTGCCATATCTGCTGGCCGAGCCCGTTTAGGTGAGCCTGTAATCCATATATAGTGCTAGCACAATAACCCTGAACAAATTCTGACTCTACCTTTTTCACCCGCTCGAGAATCCTTAACGACCCCAATCCCAAAACCAATTCCAATCCTTAAACTCTGCCCGCATCGGCATTCCCTGCCCGCCGTTGCAAACCCAAACGCTCGAGCCTTCAATCGTCACACGGGCCACACGCTGAAAGTCCCAATCGTCCGGTCGTCTGGTGCGGGCAAAATGTGCCGCAACTGGTAAACCATCGATCAGGACCTCTGCCCGACTCGAGCGCGGATCGATCCGCAACTCCGCCCGATGCCATTGTGTGTCGAGGGCCAAAAATCCGGCATCCTCCCAGTGACCGGCATCGTCATCGGCCCGCCAGGTTTGAATCGTTCCCGGTTTGGCGAATGGATTGAGCACCCACGAGAAGCCGACGATCAAATCCCGACGCGAGCCAGCACCATCCCAAAGCTGAATCGACCCCTCAAGGTTCTGCACATACGTCTCCGGTTTGTCCTTGATGGGCAGGCTCGGGATGCGAAACGCAAACGCATAGCGGTGTGCAAACTCGAGCGCGTTGACATTCACGGCACTCAGGTAGGTGAGGTTGTGCGCCTGAATCTTGCGCCCGTGCGGATTCGCCTCAAGCGTGCTGAAATAACCATGATGGATCGTGCTGACGTCGCCCTGACTGGCTGGCCGTGTACCCTGCGCGTTGCAAGCCCCATCACCGAGGATCGTGGACCACGTCGAAAAATCCTGACCCTCGAGTTGCCAACTCTGACCCGCATTGAAAAACGCTGCCCGCCACGCCGGAACCGGGGCGCAGGACACAGCAAGCAGACTTAAGGCGGTGAGGATGAACACTTGTTGTTTGCGCATGGGATGAACCTCCGGGGTTGGACTCGAGCATGGGTCAGAAACGGATCAATCGACAAAAACCCACCTCGAGAACAGCACGGCGAGCAGGCCCAGCACGATGGGTGAGACGAGTTGAATCGCTCGATCAAGATTCGAGTTGCATCCACTCCGGGCCAGAACCATCGCGGCGGGAAAAACCACCAGCGCGTAACGGGCCAAGCTGCCCGTACCGCTCGCGGTTGGAACCAGCATCGAGAGCAGCGAGTACAGCGCCCAGCCCGCGCCCAGGAAACGCCAGATCGCCGGAACGAGCAGCAGCACGCCAGCCAGCACGCCCAAATCGAGGATCACGTTCCAGGCGACCGGGCCGGATTGCAGGTTCAATCGAGTCAACGGCTCGAGGTCGCGGGTGATGGCGGCGAACGGTTGAGTCGGATCGAAGCCGCGCCGCCCGAAGGCCGATTGCGTGTTCCAGAAGGCGAGTGGATCGTTAAACGCCCTCGCCAGGAAGACCATGAAACTGACCAGCCCAAACGGAATCACCAGGAACCATCCGGCCTCGAGTGTGCGGCGCGGACGAGACGTGAACCACTCGAGCAGCAACGGCAGGCCGAGCAAAATCCCGGTTGGTCGGGTCGCGGCGGCCAATGTCACGGCGAGGCTCGCCCAGGCAAAACGTTTGGCCCGAGCACAGGCGAAGGCGATCAGCGAGAGAAGCAAGAACAGGCTTTCGGTGTAAATCGCGGCGAAGTAAAACGAGGTTGGAAAAATGGCGAGGTACAGCACGGCACGCTGCGCGGTTTGCGAATCGAAGCGTTTTTGCGTGACCCGGTACAAGAGCAGCAGTGCAATCAAGAAACTGGCATTGCTGACGAACAACGCCGCCAACAACGGACTGGCGAACACCGGCTCGAGCGTGCGAATCAGGAGTGGGTACAACGGAAAGAAAGCCACGTTCGAGGGCTCATCGAGCGTGACCTGATACCCCTGGGCGGCGATCTCGAGGTAGAAGGTGCTGTCCCATCGCGCCCAACCGTCGATCCAGAGGTTGTCTTGCGCATAATGATAGCGGTCGGGCGTGGCGGCTTCGGGCAGGGCGAGCGCGGCAAGAAACACGATCAGGGCGAGCGCGAGGCGTGAGCCGACGAAAACCAGAAGCGGGTACAGCCACCAGTTCGGCCCGGTTTGGGTTGGCTCGAGTTGAGTTGGCTCAGTCTGGGTTGGCTCGAGTTGAGTTGGCTCGGTCGGAGTTTCAGTGGTCGGCTCGAGTGCAGTTTGGACGAGATCAGGCTGGCTCATGGCAGCACCACTTTTCGCTTGCCCGATTCGGTCAATTCGAGGCCGGTGAAGGCGGCGGCGCTCTGCGAGGTGGTCAGGCCGATCCTGCCGTTCTGCCGCTCGAGCTTGCCGGTTCCCAACGTCTGCCCGTCAAGCTTGACCGTATACTGCTGAATTTGTAGAAACACCTCGAGCGTGTGCGTGGTCAGTCCGGGATTGGCGACCGGCGCGTACCCTTGACCTTTGAGCTTGCCGTTTTTGAACAGGCCCCAGAACAGGGATTTGCCGTTCTCGGCGTAACGAACCAGGTGCGCCGCCTCGAGCGAATCGGCTGGCGCGTTGAAGATCAATCCCGCCCCTGAGCCCGAGAGGTGACGAAAGCTCAACCGGATGCGTTCCGGGTTGCGTCTGCGCTCGAGCATCAGCGTGCGATCAAAGTCGCGCCTATCGCGTTGGGTCAGGCCGATGCCCTCGACCGCCCAAAGGCCGGAGAGTTCGCGCCAACCGCTCGGAACGCGCCTGCTGCTGGCGAGGCCGAGGCGATCTGCGGCGATTGCGTCACCATCGGCTGGGCGGATCGAAAGCCCATCGAAGCGCACTGGATTTGATCCGACTTGGTTCGATCCGACTCGGTTTGATCCGACTGGTCCAGCGGCCTGCAAGCCGATCAGCCCGCCATCGAATTTGAGTGGCAACGCCGCCAGTACCGGTTCGCCATCGAGCCGAATCGCGTAGGCCCGATTGACGACCTGCAAGCGCAAACGCAATCGGGCCTCCGGGTGAAAAACCAGCCGTTCATCCTCGAGTTTGGCCTCGCCGGATCTGTTGATGTACTCGGCGCGGATCAGCACATCACGGTCGCGGCGCTCGAGGCTGATGCGTTGGGATCTGGACGCCTGTCCCAAAGTTTGCGCGTTGAACATCAGGCTCGCCTTGCCGGTTTGACCCTGAAGGCCGTTGGGCAGTTCGAGCGTTAACTCGAGAAGGTACGGTGTGCGTGGCGTAATCGAGCCCCGCCATTGCAGACCGGCGCTGGGCGTGCTCGGCTCGAGGAAGCCATCTTTTAATTTCCAATCGCCGGAGAGTTTGTTCCACGGTTGCGGGTTGTCCTTGGTTTGTGTGCGCTCGAACCCGTCCGCGTAGGGCAGGGTCAGGCGCTCGAGGGTCGGAGGGGCCAACTGCCTGTGCAAACCGTGGTTGAGCCATGCGAGGCCAGCGGTCAGCAAGAGGATGGGGATGAAAGTCTGTTTTGGATTCATGGTGTCTTGGATTGGGCCGTCTCGAGGTTTGGGGAAGATGTCCGGTGATTTAAATTGGCGTGAGGGTTGACGGGTCGCTGGCGAGGCAATGATAGTGCTAGCACTTTAAGTTTGCAGTGCGAATCCTTCACGCCCCAACGGAGGGTTTGCAAACGAACGAGATCAAGCCGTCTATGGCGGATTTAACCCGGTTTGCTCGAACGATCTTTAGAACGATTGCAGCCAAAATTGACCAGAAAAATCAAGCTAATAGCGCTAGTCTGCTAGCACAATCTGAGACGCCGACGTACTCCAAGTCACCCTCCAAACTCGACCAGAACACCAACCTGCATGAAACAATCAATCCCCCCAACCAGACTCACCACAACCTCAGACGACCTCAGCCCACTGGACACGTGGCTCGAGTCGCTCAACCTCGAGCGCAAACTTCCTGAAGTTTCTCGAGCCTCCCAACCTCAACCCGAAGCCATCGGCTTGCGATTGCTGGCCCTGGCCGGACTGCTGGTGGTTCTGTTTCACGGTTCGCTGCTCGCCAACCGCAGTTACCTGCGCACCTACGACGCACTGATTCACATTTTCTTCGCCTCGCATTACGCCCAAGCCTGGTTCGATCCTTGGGAGCCACGCTGGTACACCGGCTTCTCGACCGTCTCCTACCCGCCGCTGGTCCACCAACTGATCGCGCTGCTCTCGAAGATCCTTGACCTGCGAGATGCCTTCGCGTTGGTGCAAATCATGGCGCTGCTCGGCTGCGTGATCGGCGTTTACCGCTTCTCGAGGATGCTGAGTCTGCCACGCGCCAGCGGGTACGCCGCGCTCGCCTTCGTGATCTCGAGTTCGATGGCCGAAACCGTCCACCTGTTCGGACAACTGCCGACCACACTCTCGCTGGCGTTTTTGCTGAACGCCGTACCGTTCGCGCACCGCTACATGATCGACGGACGCAAAGCCAACCTGTTTCGCGCCATCGGCTTCATGGCCGCCACGACCGCCGCGCATCACGTCACCACACTCTTCGGTAGCGTCTTTTTTCTGGCCCCGGTGGTCGGTCAGGTCTGGTTCGCCGCCATCCGAGAATCGCGCAGGCTCGAGCCGAAAAAACGTTGGACTCGAGGGCTGTTCCGCATGGCCCCGCACACCTACCGCGCCGCACTGCTCGGGATGCTGGTGATTGCGGCACTGGTCACGGTGGTCTTTCCGTACTGGGCCTGGTCGCGCTCCGATCCGATCCTGCAAACCCCAATCCCGCACGCCAGCCGCGAGAATTTCTTGACCAACCAGGCCGCCGGTCTGATGTTTTTTGTGCTGCCCTGGGCGAGTTCGATCCTGTTCCTGCCGTATGCTTTGCGTCGCGCCTGGTTGGACGGACGCTGGATGCTGGCGCTGAGTTTGTTCGCGCTGTTCGGGCTGGGCACGGGCGGCACAACACCGATTCCGAAAATGGCTTTGCGCAGCGCCTTCGACATCCTGACACTGGACCGCTTCACCTTCTGGGCGACCATCCTGATCCTGCCCTACGTCGGAGGAGCACTCGAGAGCATCCTGCACGGCAACCTCCGGCTGATGCTGAATGTGCGCATTGGTCGGACGACACGGCGCGTTTTGATCGTCGGCTTCCTGCTCTCCAACGTCTTGCTGGCAATCTGGATTTCGACCCTCTCGCGTTACCGGATGTTCCAACCCGAACCGATTGACATCAAACCCGTCGTGGCGTTTCTCGAGAAAGACGAACACTGGCGCTACCGCTATTTGACGCTCGGTTTTGGCGATCAGATGGCTTGGCTCTCGGCGAACACCAAAGCCCTGACCCCAGACGGCAATTACCATTCGGCCCGACGCCTAATCGAACTGACCTCGAGCCCGATAGAACGGCTCGACGGCGCAAAATTTACGGGTGTGCCCGGCCTCGGCAGCCTCGAGCAATTTCTGACACAACCCGAAAAGTACAACCTGAAATTCGTCTTCTCAAACGACACGTACTACGATCCGCTGTTGTTCTTTTCCGGCTGGCATCGTGTCACTCGCCTCGAGAACGGCCTGATGATCTGGGAACGCGAAGACATCGCGCCCCTGCCCGAACGCCTGCCGCGCCGCAACATTCCGCTCTGGCAACGCGCCATCTGGGGCATCCTGCCACCGTTCGCAGCGGTGCTGGCCTTCTCGAGTTTGCGCCTCAGACCGCGCCGCGCTCGAACCTGTTTTTGGCAACGCCGAGGATTGGGCAGAAAGGTTCTGCGCTGGTTGCGGCAGGACCGGGAAGTTACGCCCGATTTTTCGCTGATCGATAAGGTGATCTTTGCCGAAGAGCCACTCAATGCTCGAGACTCGAGAAAAACCAAATCGGAAAAAGTCACCCCCTGCGAAGTAGCGCCCCAGGCGATCCAAGCCCGTAAGGTGCTGGTGTTGGGGCAAGAAGGGGGTAGCCGCGAAGCGGCGGGGGTCCCGCGTCACGCCTACGTTGCGCAGGACCCCCCCGGCACCTTCGGTGCCACCCCCCCTACTTCGCAGGGGAGGACAAAAGCGGGGCGCGATGGACGATGGACTTGGGCAATGCTGCGAACCTCACCTCGAGCACGTTGGGGGGCGCTTGCGGTCGGACTGATCGCCGTCGTTGGGCTGATCCTGTTGCAACACAAACCAGCCACGGCCACGGATGCGGTGCTGGCGTACTGGGACGACATCGATTTCCAACGGTACAAGCTCGCGTATGACCGGCTCGAGCCGAAAGATGGATTGGACTTTGACCGCTTCATGTTGGATCTTTCCGTGCGTGGCGGGCTGCGCAACGGCTACGCGAAACTCGAGCGCATAAAGGCGAGCATCATCGCGCTGGATGGCGATGAGCAGCGCCCACAGCTTGGCCACCGTGCGTTGGTGCGCTCACACCTCGCCTGGGCGACCAGCTTGAACCGGCTCGAGGAGGATGTCACCCAGGAACTCGAGTTTGGGCCGCACGGTTGGCGCATTCAGGCCAGGCCATTGTTGAAAGTTCGCGCCAGAGATCGGTTCACCGAAGAGGCCGCCGTCAAGTTTTACTACCGTCCGCGCCGCCTGACCACCCAGACCACCGCCGCCGGTGACGTGCTGGATCGCCCACAACTCGCGGTGCTCGGTGCGAGGTTGATTGAGCACACGCTCGAGGTTGAAAGCCGCGATCCGCAGGGGCACGCCACGCGAAGGCTCGAGCGGGCCTTCGCGGTCGTCGGTGAATTGCAGAATATCGACGCCCGTCCCGGCGACGTGACCCTGACCGCCATTTTGCGCGACCGTGACGGCTGGGAATTGCGACGCAACAACGCCGGAACCGCGATCATTCACAAACTCTTGCCCGGAGAACGCACGCCGTTTCGGGTCGAATTTATTGGCGCGGACGCCCCGAGTCGCCTGAGCGATGTTCACTCCTTCGAGGTCTTCGCCAAAGCCGTCGTCACGGGCCGCGACCTCGAGCGACCACTGGCGGGATGGATCACGGCCACGCCGAAAAACTTGAACCGTCCAGACGAATTGCTGCACGCCACAATCGCCAACACCGGCACCCGAGAGGCCACCGTCCCTCGGGCCTTGATCAGTTTGTACGATGCCAAAGGGCTCGCCTGGGTCGAAGAACGCGCCATCATCGACGCGATCCTGCCGCGTGAATTTCTAGAGACGGATTTGCCCGCGAAGCTTCCGACTGGCTACCGCGTGGTGCTCGATCATGCGAAATCGGACGACAAGGGAACCGTATTCGATTCGGGTCGCAAAGCCCGAGGCCAGGTCTTCACCGTGCCGCTCGAGGGTGTTCCCGGCCTGCGAGCGTACCGCGTGCAATTTCAGGCGTTCGAGGCCAACCCATGAGACGAGCGTTTTTCTGGGTTGCACGCGTTCGCGCCTCGAGCATTCCAATCGCGGTTCTGTGCGCGTGCGTGGTGCTCGCCCTGCTGTTCAAACCTTCGAGCGTCAGCATTCCAAGTCTCGAGGAACGTCCCAACCTGAGCGTGCGCGTTGAGGCTGCGCGGGTGCAATTCGTCTTGCAGGCTCGAGCCAAACCAGTGCGTCCCGGCGTGCCGTGGATGGCGATTCTCTACACGCCCGCCGGACCAATCGCGGCTCGAGGCGTGACGCGCAATGGAGCCTCGACCCTTTCGATCAAACACGTTCGGGCCGGACTGCTGCCGTACCGGGTACTGATCGGAGGCGCGGCAACACCCGAGTACCGTTTTGAGGGCACCGTCTCGCGCAAACCTGGATTGCCGATCACACCGCTCGACTTGAAAGTTGGGGCTCGAGCCGCCCGAGTCATTGGCAATCGCCCGCCAGCGTTGGTGCTGCATCCGCTTGATCGCCTCCAGAATGTCAGTGATCAACCCGTGCTCGTGCGGGCCAAACGACCCGACCGGGGCAACTTCAGGCGCACCATTCCGGTCAAGCACCTGACCGCTTGGACGTACATTCCGACCGGATTGAAAACCGGTGTTCTCAAGATCAGTGCCTCGAGCGCCGGGGCAACCGGCGAACGCGCCGAGGTCGATGTGCAACCCGGCCCGGTGGTCAGTGGAACCCTGAAGACCATCACCGCCAGCGTGCCCGCCGACCGCCGCGAATGGTGGGACCTGCGGCTCGAGAACGCCAAAGATGCGCTCGGGAATCCGTCACTAAATGGCACGCTGGTCGAGTTCAACTCGTGGCCCGAGCCATTGGGTTCGGCACCGAAAACGCCCGTGCTGTTCGCGGCCCGTCCGACGGTGCGGGCCACCGCCAGCCTCGACCTGCCGCCGACCGTGCCGCCAGGAAAATACCCGGTTTGGGCCAGCAGCGAGGCGTACCGCTCGAGCCCGGATCAACTCACGGCTCAGCCTCCGATTTCGGTCAAAGACATAGATGCGAGATGGCTGATTGGGACATCGCTCGAGTTGGCGATTGGGCCATTGGTGGATCGGCTCGGGGCCTTGCCAGACGATGGAACGCCCGTCAAACTCGAGTTGCTGGGGAACACGCCGAACCCACACGTGCGGTTGTCGGATCGGGCTTGCGGGGCTGCGGACAGTGCGAGCAGGGCGAGGCATGCCTCGCCCCTACGGGGGCAATTGCTGGGGGACTCGAGTCCGTTGGAATTGCTGTACTCGGTCACGGTTCCACTTCGACAGGGCGGTGTGACTTGGCAACTTCCGCCACTGCCGCTGGGTTCGCGTTGCGTGCGGCTCGAGGTGGCGGGCCAACGTGTGATGCTCGCATTGCCCGCCAAATTCACTGGGCGTAAACCGTGAGCCGCAGCAACCGTCCGAAGCTCGAGGCGCTGACCGGACTGCGCTTGTTCTTGGCGTTAAACATCATCAACTATCACTTCGGTCAGCCGATGTTCGCGCTGGCCCCGTGGTGGTTGCGCAATTTCGCCGAGGCCGGTTACGTCGGCACGGGATTCTTTTTTGTTTTAAGCGGCTTCGTGATTTCGTATGTGTATCTGGACGCGCACGGCAAACGCAAACTCGAGGCCCGAAAATTTTGGATCGCCCGCTTCAGCCGCCTGTACCCAATTTACCTGCTCGGGCTACTGGCGTGGTTGCCGTTCCTGCCCGAAAAATTGCTCGAGGGTTCTCGCACCGCCTTCAGCGCCGTGGGCGTGCTGCTGACCGTTCCAACGTTGACCCAATCGTGGTTTCCGGGTGTCGCCTGCGTTTGGAATTGTCCGGGATGGTCCACCTCGGCGGACCTGAGCATGTACCTGATTTTTCCGTTGATCGCCACGTACATTTATCCGCGCATCGGCTCGAATTCGTTCAAGATTGCGCTGGCTTGGATACTCGGATTTTGGGTGCTGGCGCTGCTCGCCCCGAGCCTGTACATGTTCGCCGAGGCGACCGGGGAGTTCGACAAGGGGTATGCGTTTTGGCTGTCGGTCCTGAAGTACCATCCGCTCTCGCGCCTGCCAGAATTCATGGTCGGAGCCACACTCGCCAAGCGATTTTTGCACGACCTCGAAACCGATTGGCTCGAGCAGGGTCAACGCCGCGCCATGCTCGGCATCCTCTCGAGTTTGGGCGTGATCGTGATTTTTGTGGTCATGGCTTTCGCCTCGAGTTTTCCGTACCCGCTTCTTCACAACGGCCTGCTGCTGCCGGTGATCGTCGTGGTCACATACGGCTTCGCGGCGAACGTCGGCCCGGTCGCACGCTGGCTGACCTACAAACCGTTTCAGAACATCGGCGAGACGAGTTTCTGCATGTACATTTTGCACAACCCGATCTTCGAGTACCTCTACCGTGGCCTGAGTGCGCTCGGCATTGCGACCGATACGGGACGCGCCACCTGGTTTTTTGCGCTGTACCTGCTGACCGTGATCGGTGTCTCGAACCTCGCGTACCACCAGATCGAAGTCCCCGCCCGTGACATCTTGCGGCGCTGGCTCGAGCCTGGAGGAACGTGGCGCAACGACCTTCAAAGTTTGCTGGATTCGTTCAAATCCAAAGCGCGTCAACACTTCAGGCCCGCATTGTTGATCCTGACCAGCGGCATGTGCCTGATTGGAGCGTTCGCCGCCGCCCGAGTCTGGATTGCACCCGCGAACCTCAACGCAAGTGTTTCCCGGGACGTGCTGCTCCGTGACCATTGGGAAACCTCAAATGGGTGGCTCGAGGCCAAAACGTTCGGGTTGAACACGGGCAATGCTTCAAGCTCGAGCACACTGTCCTTGCACGAAAACCGGTACGATCCCGGTTACACACTGCGGGCGAATTTCAGCGGCAATGCCGGAGTCGTGATCGGCTCGAATCGTGCCGTGATCGTGATCGGCGATCACCTCGTCTGGGGTGAGGTGCGCTCGAACAAACTTCTGGTCCGTGGCGTGAAGCAAATCAAAACCGATTCGGACCTGCACACGCTCGAGGTCACGGTCCACAATTTGGATGTTCAGGCGAGGCTCGACGGCGCACTGCTGCTCGAGCATTGGCGCGTGCCAATTGAAACGGGACGGGTCGGTGCGATTGGTCGGCGGGAATCGTTCACGCATCTCGAGGTTGAATTCTCTGACCGGGACCAGGCCAATGATTCCGGCACCGGCGGTATGGTTACGGGCAATGCGGTGGACATCGCGGCCCGCACCGGCAAACTGGCGAACGTATTGCGCGAACGTTTCGACCGACCCCCGAGCGACGCGGGTTGGCGCATCCTCAGCGGCGATTGGACACTTTTGGATGCCGCGTTCGTGCAACGTGAGCACAGCGGTTACGACCGTTCGCTCGAGTACCGCGATTCGCTCGAGCCGCCGTACCAGATCAAAACCCGATTCCGGCATTTGGTCGGCAGCGGCGCGGGCCTCCTGTTCGGGCTGCCTGACGCGCAGGTGGGCTTGAGCGGTGGGCGCGAAGGCTCGCACCTGATTCGCTACGCCGACGATGGTCGCAGCCTGCTCTGGGGCTATTTTGACGCCAGGGGCGCGTTCATCGGGCAGGGTTACGCACCGACGCCCGCACCGGGAACGAACTGGCACGAACTCGAGGTTCAGGTGACACACACTGGGTACACGGTCACGCTCGACGGGCAAATCTTGCAATCCGGTATTCCAATCAAACGCGGCGTGGGCCGGGTGGCGCTGCAAACATCACTCTCGAGCGCCGCGTTTGACGTGTTCGAGGTCGAGCAAAACAAAAGCGGAGGAAAGATTAAAGATGAAAGAGGAAAGTAAAATCCTCGAGCCCTTCCGTTCCTCTTTCCATTTTTCTTTTTTTTCTGCCCTTCCGAGTCGCAATAAATTCTGGTTGGGCGCGAGTGCCATCCTGATCGTCATCTTTGCCGTAACAACCTGGGTGATCGTGCTTCCGATCTGGCAACACAGCAGCGCCCGAGACGCCGCGCTGCGCCTGGTCGAAACCGCTCCGACCGGCCCGGAATGGTTGAACTGGCAGCCCGACGATGCCAACCTGCCAAGGGCACTCGAGCAGAGTCGCCGCGACGAAATCGGTTTCAATTACCTGCTGGCGCAACGCGAACTCGAGTACGCCAGGGCGGGCGAAGACCCGAGCGGACTGCGCACGTACTTTCAGGACGGCGCTCTGCGCGATGCGCTCGACGCGGCACATCAGGCAGCCCGTGTGATCGGCTGGGACCACCGCTTGCAATTGCACTTTTACGCCCCGGACGGCGCGACGGTCAGCTTCACGGATACCTACTGGACCGCTCAGGCGCTCGAGGTGGGGACGCAGACGCCGCCACAATTTGAGGACGTGCGATTTTCCAGGCGCACCTTGGATGTCGTGATGCAACTCGATGATGGCAATTGGCGCATTCACCATTGGCGCGTGACCGAAGAAACCGCGCTCGAACGCAACCGAACCTTCCCCAACCTCGGGCCGGAATTGGCCGCCGTGCGCGGCGTGAATTACG
Source organism: Deinococcales bacterium (assembly GCA_043756345.1). GTDB lineage: Bacteria > Deinococcota > Deinococci > Deinococcales > JAAFIG01 > JANOWZ01. Next base: position 15,758 of record JAYURE010000216.1, read on the forward strand.
TCGGACGCACACACCCCTTCGATGATTTTTGGCCGACGTTCAATGCCAGCGAGGTCCGCTCGAGTTTTGCCCTGGCAGCTCAACTGAACCTCAACACCGTGCGTATTTTCGTGACCCAACCGGTGCTGCCCGAAACTGTCAATCACCTGCCAGAATTGCTCGAGATCGCCCGCGCCGCAAACCTGCGCGTGATCGTCACGCTTTTGGACGGATACACCGATTACAAACTCGAGGACTTGCCACAGATTTGGCATGGCATCGCACAACTGCTGCCCGCGCTACGACACTCGAACGTGCTCGCCATCGATGTCAAAAACGAGGCCGAACGCGATGTCAAACGCGCCGGATGGGATCAGGTTCGCGCCATGCTCGGCTTTCTGGCGACACGCTTGCGCATCGAAACTGGCAAGCCCACGACCGCCGGACTGACCGACCCGGACCCGACACTCGCCAAGGCGCTCGATTTTGTAACAATTCACCAATTCGGACCGCTCGAACAACTCGAGACTCGCATCAAAACTGCCAAACAAACGCACAAACCCGTACTGCTCGAAGAGTTCAACTTTCACACCATGCCCTCCAAACTGCCAGACCCGCACACCGAACTCGAACAGGCGAACCATTACGCCCGCACGCTCGAGATCACAAAACGCGAACGGATCGGATTTCTCGCCTGGACACTCCACGACTTCGCAAGCGGAACCATGCCCGGATCACGCGAGGTCGAACGCCACCTCGGGATCGCTCGGGCGGACGGATCGTTGAAACCCGTCGCCTTCGTGCTGCAAGGTGAGGTTGTGCCCGCGAGCGATTGGTGGGACAAGCTGGGGAAACTCGAGGCGTACCTGCGATTGA
>JAYURE010000217.1:0-2017 GCA_043756345.1 Deinococcales bacterium
GCGGCGTTGACGGTGGCACTCGCACAGGCGGTGCTGCAAAATGCCGATGTCCTGCTGGCCCGAGCCTTGATTGCCCCAGCGGATGCGGGCGTGTACGCGGCGGTGGCGATGGTTGGTCGCGCCATTGTCGCTGCATCATGGGCGATTGGTGCGGCGGCGTTTCCTGTCGTTGCCCGTCGCGCCTCGAGCGGTGATTCACACGTCCCTTTGCTTTGGCAGGCGGTTGCCGCCGTGACGGTCATCGGTGGCGGCGTGACGCTGCTCTGTGCACTCGCACCAAACCAAATCATCGGATTACTGGTCGGCGCAAAATACATGGCAGGCTCGAGTTGGATTGCACTGTACGGTTTGGCCGCGACCTTCACCGCTATCTCGGGCGCGGTCACAAATCACCTGATGGCGCTCGGAAAACGTGGCGTGATTGCGCTACCGATCTTCGGGGCGTTGCTGCAAATTGTTTGGATTTCTGTGCAACATCAATCGCCACTCGAGATCGCTCGAGCCCAAACTTCGGCGATGTTCGTGCTTTTTGTGTTGTCCATTTTGTTGGCGTTGCGCGAGACGTGGTTCGACCGAAAAACGCGACGTGAAGTTCAGGCCAGAACAGGTCCAACTGAAAGAGGTCACGATGTCATTTGAAACCTTTGAAACTTGGCGCGAGCACGTCGTCACGACACCGAAACTCTCGGTGGTCATCCCGTGCTTCAACGAATCCGAACGGATCTTGCCGACCCTCGCGGCAATGGCGGTTCACGTTTCCGAATTGGGTTTGGATTGGGAATTGCTGATCTCGGACGATGGCAGCAGCGATGGCACGGCAGATTTGGTCGAGGCGCTCGGTTGGCAAAACCTGCACGTGCTGCGTCACGCCAATACCGGCAAGGGCGGAGCCGTGCGGCGCGGAGTGCTCGAGGCGCGGGGCGAAATGATTTTGTTCGCCGATGCCGACAACAGCACGCCGATTGAAGAACTGCCGAAAATGATTGCCAAACTGAACGAAGGCTTTGAAGTCGTGATCGGCTCGAGGGCCGCCGAGGGCGCAGAAGAACACGACCGCAGCCTCAAACGACAAATCACTTCGGGTGTCTTGCGTGGCGTGGTCCGACTCTCGAGCGGCATTCAAGTCAAGGACACGCAATGCGGTTTCAAACTGTTTCGCCGCAATGCTGCCCGCACATTGTTCGGGGCGCAACGCACCATGAAATTTACGTTTGATTTAGAGATTTTGTACCTGGCTCGCAAGTTTGGATTTTCAGTCGCCGAGGTTCCGGTGCAATGGTTCGATGCGCCGGGCAGCAAAGTCAATGCCGTGCGTGACGGCCTGCGTTTCCTACGTGACATTCGTCGAATCGTTCGTGATGACCGTGCCGGACTCTACGATCTCAAAGCACTTGCCAACTCGAGCGGGAACGACTGATGCACCTTGCCATCATCACGACTTTGCCGCCGGGCCGTGGCACGCTGTGCGAGTACGGTGAACATTTGGTTCGCGCCTTCGCCGAAAATCCGGGTGTCACCCGTTTGACTGTGATCGCGGACGTGTTGCCAGAATCAAAACAAGAACTGTTCGACGAGTATTTCGGAACGCTCGAGGTTCGCCGCGTTTGGCGGTTCAACGATCTGGCGAGCACCTGGAAGATTCGTCGTGCCTTGGATGACGTGAAACCCGATGCGGTGCTGTTCAACGTGCAATTCGCATCCTTCGGCGATCAACGCCTGCCTGCCGCTTTGGGTTTGCTCGCGCCGTGGTTGGCTCGAGCGGGCGGTTATCCGACCACGACCCTGATGCACAATTTGATGGAGACTGTCGATTTGAATCGCGCCGGTTTTGGCAGCAATCCGATCATGGAATTCGTGACGCGCACGGCGGGACGGATGTTCACTCGAGCGATTTTGCAATCCAATCTGGTCGCGGTGACAATGCCGCGTTACGCCGCGTTGCTGCGCCGGGATTACGGCGCGAAGAACGTTTTTCTTTCGCCGCACGGTGCCTTCAAGCGCACACTCGCACCAGCTT
>JAYURE010000218.1:0-5462 GCA_043756345.1 Deinococcales bacterium
TTGTCTTGACCGGTGAGGGTGAGGGCTGCGCTGAGGTTCATGCTTGAAGTTTTGCACGTGATTTCCTTGGGATGAAACCCTTAAACTCCTGGTATTGCCCTTAACCCCGTGTCCGACTTGCCAGAATCGCAATAAAGCCCGTGAGGTACGCTTCGTTCAAGTTCATAGCCTCTGGGGAATTGTGCAACTCCCCAAAGCCCGATACAAATGCCAGACCTGCAAAACCCAGTACACGACATTCCAAGACCCAAACCTAGACGAAAGCGGCTGCACACCACTGGTGCTTGAACGTGCCGAAAACCTGAGCTTGCTCTTGCCGTACCAAATCACAACTCGTGTACTGCACGAATGGGGCGTGAACGTAAGTTCGAGTTTGCTTTCCAAACTCAGTCAGCAACTCGAACGAACCGAACAAACCTTGACCCAAACTCGGCTTCAGGAACTTTCAAGGCAACCGTTGCTGAAATCACTTGTCCCTTCTCGAGTCTGGATGATTGAGATTGACGGCATGTTCGTGCTGACCCATGTGCCATCAGAATCCCTGACTGATACTGAACCCACAGCAGTTTGGCGAGAAGTCAAAACCGTTGTGCTATACAGGAAAGACACGCCTTCAGATCGGTATCAGATCAGTACCTTACAAGGCGTTCAAGATTTCGCACCACTGGTGCATGGGCTTTTACGCTTTGCAGGTTTGGCTGATGGTGCAATTTGGATTGCGGACTTATTCGCTGATCTTGGCGTTCACCGGCACGTACTGGACGTGTTTCATGCCAGTCAGTACCTTGAAACGATCATGGTTGCACTTGCTTGGTCTGATGAAAAACGACTTGAGCATCGCCGCGACTGGCTGCCTGGTGAAGTGGACGGGTTGGCTTGGTTGAGCTGGCATGTGAGACCAGACCAGTCCGCCAGGTTTGATGAAGTTGCGCAGAAGGCGTTTGGGTATTTGAATCGGCAAGCTTTTCTGGGACGGTTGGCGTACCCGGCGTTCAAGCGTGAAGGCTTTGAAGTGATTGGGTCTGGTCAGATTGAAGGCGCGAACAAGAGCGTGCTGGCGGCGGCCCAAGCCCGTAAGGTGCTGGTTTAGGGCCAAGAGGCTCGATTGCGTGTGTCTGGCGCGATTTGGAGTGAGGTTGGTGCGGATGCGAAGGCGTTTGCTCGGGGGTTGTGGGCTTCACGTCGTCGAGTGGTGGAGTTTGATCAGGTGCGTTTGACGGCATTTCCGAGGGCAGCTTGATTCTTGTCCCATTCTGCGGCTGCACCCTGGACCACTTGCCTGAACGATTGGTCTGGACTTACTGGCTCGAGTCGGGACGGGCGAACACTTGCGTCCAAAAATTTCTCGCCTGCGCCTCGCTGCTCGAGCTTGGACGCTGCACGAAACTCAGGCCGGTCTGCGTGTAATCCGGGTTCATGATGTTCTTGCAATGACCAGGCGAACGCAACCAGGCATCGACCACGACCGCTGGGGCGGGTTGGCCCGCCGCGATGTTCTCGCCGACCATGTGCCAGGGGTAATCGGTGGCGCTGACCCGATCTGCCGGGTGCGAAGAATCCAATGAACTCTGGTGATCGAAGTACTTCGAGAGCGCCATGCCAGCGCTTTGAGCCCGTGCCGCACGGTCCAAGACGATATTGCGCTCGAGTGGATTCAAGCGGATCTTGCTTGAGGTTGGGAAGCGCTTCGCCACGCAATCCCAATTCCGGGCTCGAGCCTGATTGGTTAGGTTTAATACTTGCTTGTCAAATTCTGGATTACCTGCCACTACGCCAGGATTGATCGCCAATACCTGCGAGAGCTTGCCGTTCGTGCCCTGAACCTCGAGCCGCACCGCCTGCAATCCGGGTTTGAATTCGTGCTCGATTTTCAAACCATCCTGGCGGGAACCGTCGGCGAAAATCCAGGTGGCTTTTGAGAGCGGCGCGTAAATCAGGCTGCGTCGCGCATCCAACGTGGCAAACGTGCCGGTCTCGAACAGGACTGTCATTTGTGCCTTTTCGGGTCCGGCGGCGCTCGCTCGAATCGGCATCTCGCCACGGGTTAATTCACCGTTCGCTTCGGTCTCGAGTTTTGCGGTGTACTGTCCCGGCTTGAAGTACGTGTGTGAGACTCGAGCGCCAGTCATCCGTGAGCCATCACCAAAATCCCAGGTGAACGAATCCGCGTTGCCCTCCGTGATTTCAAAGATCACGTTCAATGGGGCTGAACCGGTGGACGGTGTGACCCGAAATTTCACACCATCATTGGCGCGTTGTGTGCTGGCACGAACGGGTCGCTCGAGTGTACTGGCTCCGAGTTCGGTTGTTGCAGGTTGCAAGGCTCGAATGGTTAGGCCGGTGGCGAGCATCAAGAACAAGGTCAAGCCAGAGAGAATCGTTACGGGACTCATACAGTGCGTTCAGCGTAAACAATGAAGCCTCACTCATCTATGACAAATTATATAAAGTGAATTCTCATTCATGATTCGAGGCTCGAGGTCCAGCCAATTGGGACAGAGCAGACTGAAAATCACGGCTCGAGCATTCTTCAGGCTCGAGTCGTGATCAAGATTATGGTTGCTCAGATCAGAACTTTTTCAACTGCTCGAGCTTGTCATTCAAAATCATCACGCCTTTTTCGGCGGCAGCCACTGCGATGTGACCATCCGGCATTGGCGTCAAATCCATCAGCTTGTCGGCCAGTTTTTTCCGCGCCACAACCTGCAACGGCTCCGTCTTGACTGCCGTCACAAATCCAGCCCGATCTGAAAGGTAAGCCACACCCGGCGCGAGCGTTAACCGATCAGGAGTCCCCTCGAGTGTGAGTCGCCCGAGCACCTTGCCTGTTTCACGCTCGAGTTTGTACAGTGTGCCCTTCAAGTCGAGTACGTATAGAACCTTGCCATCAACCGCCAACGAAACCGGTTTTTGTCCGACCGCGAACCGAGCCCGTTCCTTGCCGCTGGTGACATCGATCTCACTGACCATGCCACTTTCATGGTGCGTGACATAAGCGCGATTGCCAGAAATCACGGCGGCATCCATGCAATCCTCGAGCGGCATTTTCAAGTTGGCTTTCGAGATTCGCGCCTCGACCATGGTTTTGTTGCCCAACCCATTCTTGCGGAAAGTTAAAGCCGTGCCGCTGGCTGCACCCATGACCACGACCGTATCGCCATCGACCGCCACACCGGACGCACCGGCAGGAACCGGCCAAGCATCAATCATTTCGCCCTTGGCCTCATCGATGATGAACAGCTTCTCGTTCGCGGCATCGAGCACATACGACAAACCCTGACTCGAGACGGCCCGCGTGAAACTCGCAGGCTTGTCGAGTTTGAAACTGACATTGCGACGCGCACCATCGGCGGCGATGAACGTGACCGGCGTGGCTCGAGCACCGCTGTTGGCCACGATCAAACCACCGTTCGACGTGTTCGCCACAACGCTGGCATCTGGCATCGCGGCAGGCACTGCGGCTGGACCTCGAGTGACCAGCAACCCGGCAATGGCGGCGGCGAGGCCAATCCCAGCCGCCAGGAATGCGAGAGGGTTGCGACGCTGAACCTTGATTGGCTCGAGCTTTATGATGCTTGGAGTAGGAGTCTCAGCGACACGCTCGAGTTTGGCTTGTGGTTCGCCCGAAGATCCACCCGAGGATTCGGCACGGATTTGCGCCATCAACTTCGCCTTCAAACCGGCAGGCGGAGCAGGCACCGCCTCGGTTGCACCCAAACCGGCCAGGGCCAACTCGAACTCGTGCGCTTCACGGCGCAATTCCGCATCCGACTCGAAGGCCAGCAGCACCTGACGACGCTCCTCGGGCGTGGCAATCCCGAGCATCACGGCGGGCAGGAGTTCTTGTAGGTGTTGACGATCAGCGGCACTCATGAGGGGTCTCCATTGAATTCTCCCAGGACGGAACGAAGTTTATCCAGCGCGTACTTCAGGCGACTCTTGACCGTTCCGACCGGTACGTTCATCTCGAGGGCGATCTCTTCACGGCTCGCACCTTTGAAGTACGCCAGTTCGACTGTGCGTTGATGCGCCTGGGACAATTCAGTCATCGCGCCACGCACCCGAACCGCAAGCTGCGAGAGTTCGGCACGTTCCATCGGTCCAGCCTCGAGTGACGCTATCGGCAGCAACTCGCCCTCTTCATCCTCGAGCGGTGAGGTCGGACGTGACCGGCGCAGCATGTCAATCGAAGCGTTGCGCACTAAAGTCAAAAGGTAGGTCGAAAGCGCCGCCCGGCTCGGATCGAAACCACTCGGGTTGCGCCAGAGTTTCATGAACGCATCCTGGACAACTTCCTCGGCCCGTTCCGGTGAACCGGACACACGCAAAGCCACACCATAGGCGACTCCCGAATAACGGTCGTACAACTCCGCGAAGGCCGATTCATCAGATGAGGCGAATCTCGAGATCAGTTCGGCATCCGACACCACATTGCTGGCCGTGCCGCTCGAGAGGGGCATTTGGGATTCATGGGGCACGTGAAACATTCTAACGGGCAAATGTAGGCTGGGGGCGAAGGCAAAAGTCACACTCAATCTCCTCATGAACAGGTACGCAAGCAAACCAGATGAGGTTCAAATCACAACGGCCCGCCGACCAATGTGTTAACGCGGCTTCATTTTCAACTCGAGCCCCCCACGCGGGCATCGACACAGCGGTAGAATTCCCCCGTGCGCTACTGGCTGATGAAATCCGAACCCGACGTGTTCTCCATAACCCACCTGCGCGAAAGCCCGAATGGAACCGCAGGCTGGGACGGCGTGCGCAACTACTTGGCCCGCAACAACATGCGCGAAATGAAGGTCAGTGATGGCGTGCTGTTCTATCACAGCCGCGCCACACCACCCGGCGTGGTCGGCATCGCCCGGGTTGCACAAGAAGCCCACACGGACATCACGCAATTCGACCCGGCCAGCGATTACTACGACCCGAAAAGCACGCTCGAGAATCCTCGCTGGAGTCAAGTTTGCCTGCGCTTCGAGCAGGAATTCAGTGAGATGCTGCCGCTAGACGACCTGCGCCAAGATCCCAAACTCGAAGGCATGACCCTGATTCAAAAAGGCTCGAGGTTATCGGTGCAACCCGTCAGTGCGGCGCATTGGAAGCAGATCCTCAAACTTGCAGGCGTGAAACCGGTATCACATGGGTAAGCTCGAGGATGAAGCCGCGATCAACGCAGCCTGGGCGATCCTGAAAGACAACGACATCGCCGACGGGATGCTCGGCGTGTACTACCGTGAACCACAAGAAACATTCGTGCTTCACTACGAAGAAGAAGGCTCGGGTTACACCGAATGGGTTCGACTTGGTATCACGCAACTCGACAAACTGCCGATGGAAGTGCTCGAGGAGGCCGGGGCACGGCTCGCCAAACGCATTCGCCTGACACGGGCGCGGCATCAGGAAGTCTCGAGGGTTGATCCTTCCAAACTGAATTGATGATGCTTGTTCGGGTTCCAATT
>JAYURE010000219.1:0-2013 GCA_043756345.1 Deinococcales bacterium
GATCGAACGGGTTGGCTTGCAGCGTTGCAAGTGCGATTTGAATGCTGGCCTGTGAGTGTGGTGATTTGCGAAGAATGCGTTTCAACATTCGCAGGAATGCCGGGGAGTAAAGCAGTTCTCTCACGGCTCGAGGGCTGCTCGCATGATTTCGGCGACGGTTGCGCTTTTGTATTCGCCGCGTTCAAATTCTGCTTTGGATTCCTGGACGGATTCAATGAAGGCTGCTCGGCTGGCCTCTTGCCTGCGTTTTTCGATCACGTGAACCAGCGTGGCGTGCTGCTCGAGCGGCAGACGTTCGACCATCTCAAGGACTTGATCGAGCGTCACGGTTTGGGGTTGTTCCGCGATTTTTGCCATAACTTATGCTACTCCTGTTCAGTTCCAGCGTCCGCCACGGTTGCCACGGCTTTGTTCTGGTTCCGGGGCGCTGTACCCAAGTTCTTCGCTGCGTGAAACCTTCTTGCGTCCGTACAGTCCCTCAAGCACGAATTCCACGGCGGCGAGCGTGTGACCGTCGCTGCTGCCTTCAGCCAGTTCGCGGGCAAGTTTGATCAGGCCGGGCGCTTTCTCGAGTTCTTTCATGCCGTCTTTGTCCGATTGCGGGATGTTCAGGGTGTTGCCCGCCTCGAACCAGTCTTCGAGTTCTTTGGTGTTGGCACGAACGCGGCGCGAGTAGACGGCTCCGGCGGCTTTGCGGATCATGTCTTTGGCGATGTTGTCGGCACCCTTCAATTCGCCTTCGTATTCGAGTTCCATCTTGCCGGTGATCGCGGGCAGTCCGGCGTACAAATCGAGTGGTCGGGCGATGGCTTCGCCTCCATCGACAATCGTGCGCCGTTCGGCGTTGGAGACCAGCAACTCGAGCAGGCTGATCGGCAGGCGTTGTGAGACACCGGATTGCTTGTCCACGCGGTTGTCGTCGCGGGCTTGGAAGGCGATTTCCTCGACGATTTCGGCCACGAAGCTGGGGATTTCGGCGCGTGGTTTGCCGTCCACCTCGAGCCATGCCTCTTGGCGGGTGATGTCCATGCCGCGTTTGATGTCGGTTGGGTAGTGCGTGCGAATTTCGCTGCCGATGCGGTCTTTGAGCGGCGTGACGATCTTGCCTCGGGCGGTGTAATCTTCCGGGTTGGCACTGAAGGTCAGCATCACGTCAAGCTCGAGGCGGATTGGGTAGCCCTTAATCTGAACGTCGCCCTCTTGCATGATGTTGAACAACCCGACTTGCACTTTTGGCGAAAGGTCCGCGAGTTCGTTGACGGCAAAAATGCCACGGTTGGCTCGGGGCAGCAATCCGTAATGCACGGTCAGTTCATTGCCGAGGCTTTGGCCCATGCGGGCGGCCTTGATCGGGTCGACATCACCGATCATGTCGGCGACCGTCACATCTGGCGTGGCGAGCTTCTCGACGTACCGTGAGGCTCGAGGCAACCAGGCAATCGGGGTGGCATCGCCATGTTCGGCCAGGATGTTGCGGGCCTCGCTCGAGACGGGATTGAGGGGATCATCATGCAGTTCGGTCCCGAGAATGTACGGCACTTCCTCGTCCAGCAGGTCCGTGATGGCACGCAAGATGCGGGATTTCGCCTGCCCACGCAAACCGAGCAGAATGAAGTTCTGCTGCGCCAGCAACGCGTTCACAACTTGCGGCACAACCGTGTCCTCGTAACCGATCACGCCCTGAAAAATGGGTTCTTTGGCCTTGAGTTTGGCGATTAAATTCTCACGCACCTCGTCTTTGACAGAACGGGCGCGATAACCGGATTTCTTCAATTCTGCGAGCGTGGTGGCTTTCACCCGTGCAGAATAGCAATTTGAGAGGTGCAGAACTGTACGTTCGGTCGGGATAGGGTGAAAGCGGTGAAAAGGGGAAAGAAAAAAAGAGGAAAGTAACGGTCCAAAGCTCGAGGTTTTGACCTCACTCTCCTCTTTACACAGGGCAATCGTAAAGTCAGGATGTACTTGGTTAGCGTCGGGTTGCGGGTGCGATACACTCTGACATGGCGGGTTCGA
>JAYURE010000220.1:0-2012 GCA_043756345.1 Deinococcales bacterium
CTTTCGACGCTCTCGAGAAAATTAGGCTCGAGGCGCATCGTTCGCGCCATGCCGAACCTGGCCGCAACGATTCACAAATCCGCTACCGCCGTCGTCGCATTGCCCGAAGCGCAAGAGGGAGGCGACCTCGAGTTCGCCCTTGCCCTGTTTACGGCGGTTGGTGATGTTTACGAGATTCCCGAACCACTCTTCAACACGTTTACCGGCATGGTCGGCAGTGGTCCAGCCTACGCCGCAATCTTCGCTGAAGCCCTCGCCGATGGTGGCGTGCGCATGGGCCTTGGACGGAAACTTGCGATTGAACTTGCGGGCAAACTCTTGATCTCGACTGGTGAATTGCTGTTGCGTCGCGTGCATCCCAGCATCCTCAAAGACGAAGTCGCAAGCCCTGGCGGAACCACCGTCGCAGGCATCGCCGAAATCGAACGTTACACCTTCCGGGCTGCCATCATCGAGGCGGTCAAAGCCGCCACGTTGCGCGGCGACGAACTCGGACGGGCCGGAGACGAAAAATGAAATCAAACATCAACCGAATTTTCGCACTTGCCATTCTCCTCTCGAGCCTCGCGCTAGGACAAGCCAACGATTACTACCCGACCAAAACTGGTCTGAAATGGACGTACTCGAACAACACCACCCAAGAATTCACCAACGAAAAAAACGTCAACGGACAAATGGTCAGCGTCCTGACCAAAACCCTGAACGGCAAAGTCTCGAGCGAGGAATACTTTCAATCCAGCAACAAAGGCATGAACCTGCTCGGCTTCCGGGCGGGCGGCAAACTCTACTGGTACAACCCGCCAATGAACGTCTACCCGGCCGCGCCGCTCGCATCAGGAATGCGTTGGAGCAGTTCGAGCAAAAGTTCACTCGGCACGGTCGCGCTGACCTCACGGGTGCTCGGATCGGAGGGCGTGACCACACCCGGCGGGCGTTTTAATGCGTTTCGCATTCGCTCGAGCGTCACCACCAGCACCGGAGGCTCGAGCGTGTCCGACCTGTATTTCGTGCCGAGTGTGGGGACGGTCCGGTACGTGACGCAGGATGGATCGACCGTGGATTTGACCGGACGGTAAAATCTGATGATTGTGCTCGATAGAAATGATCTTGCAGGCGTTAGTTTTCACGACGAGAAAGTTCTTCAAGTCACCGTTGAAAACGCGCACATCAGATTCCTGATCAGCGGAGCAATGCTGAAATCTGGCGTTTTTATTGAAGAATGCAGCCTCGAGTTTTCAAATTTCTTATCCTACGAATCACGTTTGTGGGACATGGAAAGTTGGACATCCGATAGGTCATTCATTTTTGATATTGGTGACATCAGGGAACATGATGTTCTCTCAGATCGGTTCGTCATGACAGGGTTTTCGCGTCAATCGGGATGGATTGAAATTGTGATTTTTGATCAATCAACCTTTTTGAGTTATGACATCAGTCCAACGCCAAATGCAGTTTGATCGCGTGATCTACAAGCTCGAGGTCGTCCGCGCCGAGCATTCCGATGAAATCCCCGAGCCGGGTTTTGTCCACCGTGCGAATGTGATGCGCCTGGATTTTTGAGGGTTTCGGCAATTTTGCGTGTTCGATGTAGACCTCGAACGAGTACAGCTTGTGCGTGCTCGAGGACAATGGCAGCATTGTCACGGTGGCGGCCCCGCGATTGTTCGCGTCACGGCTGACGATCAGCACCGGGCGGGTCATGGCGGCCTCCGATCCGGTCACGGGGTCCAAGTCTGCCCAGAACATCGCGCCGCGAGGGTACGGGTTCGTGCTCGAGTCAGGGCGGGATTCAGTAGGGTTCATTCAGGCCGTCCCCGACGGTGACATCCCAAGCCGGATCGTTTTCGAGGCTGCTTTCACGGTACTCGAGTTCCAGGCTTTGTTCGCGCAGCAGGTTAATGGCGCGTTCCACGACCTCGCTGCGGCTTTTGACGGCGTGTTCGGATTGGTAATGCTCGAGGAAGCGCACGAGGGGCGCGGGCAGGGAGACACTGATCTTCTCGACGGATTGC
>JAYURE010000221.1:0-2011 GCA_043756345.1 Deinococcales bacterium
AGTCCAATCGCCAGCGCCTCGCGCACAAGATCGTGCGAGAACCGATACCCATCCGCTTGTCGCCCATCCAGTCGCCCATCCAAACGCCCATCCAAACGCTCGAGCAGGCGCAACCCGAGGGCGCGTTCAAACGCCTCGAGCGCCTCGAATTCGGTCAGGGTCGTGGCAAGTTGCAGATCCTCGAGCCGGAACGCATCCCCGGCGAGGCTCGCGGTTTCCAGCAGCCGTGTCGCCTCGACTCCGAGCCGGTTTACACGTTCACGCACGGCGGCGATCACGCTTTCGGGCATCGAGAGTTCGGCGTAGGCCTGCGTGGTGTCATCGAACGGGGTGCTCCACTCGCCGCGTTCGTTCTGGTGCAGCGCGTTCGATTCGACCAGTGATTTCAGCGTCTCGAGCACAAAAAAAGGATTTCCTCCGGTGGCTTTGTGCAAACGACGGGCGAACAGCACGGGTTCGGGTGATCCGAACAGGTGTTGCACCAACTCGCGCAACGAGAGTTCGTCCAAAGGCGCAAGGTCGATTTGAACCGCGTGAACCCCGGCGCTGGCCGTGAATTTCTGCTCGAGCACCGCCGTCATCGCGTTTGACAATTCACCGGTTCGGTAGGCCATCAGCAGGCGCTTGCCGTGACCGCGTTCGGCCAGATGCGCAAAAACGTGCATGCCCATCTCGAAGCTCTCAAGGTCAAAGAATTGCAAATCATCAATGATGTACGTGCCCGCCGTCCGTGTGGTCAAGGCCATGAATTCGGCGACCGCATCGAACAGACGGATTCGCGCCTCTGGACCACCCGGCGGGGGCGTCTCGTCCAAACTTGGAATCAGCCTCGAGAGTTCCTGACGCACCCAACCTGGCAGCATCACCTGCGGGTTCCCCTCGAGCAGGCGGCGAATCACCCGCGTCTGCGTGGCATACGGAACGGTGGCATCACCGGCCCGACCCTGAGCAAAAACGACGTTTCGCTGGGCGGCGAACTCCTGCAACAGGCGGCTTTTGCCGACTCCCGGCTCACCGTTGATCAGCACGATCTGATCGCTTTCCCAGGCGGCCTCGAGTTGATCCAGCACCGCCTGCCTTCCAATCAGTGCCGTGGCGTTCGCGGGCAGCACCTGAATCACCGGGCGGGTCACACGGGCCTCGGGCGTGTCTTGCCGCCGGATTTGTTCGGCCAGGTGTAAGGTTTCCGGCATGGGTTCAAGCCCCAGTTCAGACTCGAGCAAATCCCGAAAACGCTCGAACCCGGCCAGGGCTTCGGCCCGCTCGCCGGACAACGCGCGAAGGCGCATCACCTGACGTTGATGCAACTCGAGCAACGGATTGATCTCGGTTAGACGCAGGTGTTGCTGCAACGATTGATCCCTCGAGCCCGCCGTCTCGAGTTGATCGGCCAGTCCAGCCAGAGCCCGTTGGAAGGCGCGATCAAAACCGTCGCGTTTGAGATCCAACCACTCGTCAAAGGCGCTGGCCTCCTCGAGTTCCAGACCGTCCAACAACGGCCCGCGATACAACGCGACCGCCCGAGCGAAATCGGTCTCGAGCATCGCCCGTTCAAAATCTGCCACATCGCTCGAGACCGCAGTGCCAAGCGAAACCAGATCACCTTCGGTCAGCACGAACCCGGCGAGTTCCGGCGGCGAGAGCCGATACAGGCGTTGCCGCAAATTTCGCCGCGCCTCCGCCTCGCCCAGTTCCGACCACAGCAGGCCCGCCAGTTTTGACCTCGAGCTTGGACCCTCGAGCGCCAAGAATGCGATCAGACCGACCAGTTTGCGAACAGAAACACGCAGTGCTGCACCGTTCAATCCAAATGCCGCACGACCGAACAGGTCAAGCTCGAGTCCGACTGGACCACCGCCCTGCTCTGAGGTTTGGGCCACAATGAAGTATCTCCGGGTTAAAGCTGAGATTGTCGATTGGCTGCTCGAAATTTTAAGTTGTGAACAGCATTTTTGCGATCTAAGATTTTAGGGCGTACATCCAAAACCGGGATGTCCTTAAATGATGACAT
>JAYURE010000222.1:0-2011 GCA_043756345.1 Deinococcales bacterium
GGGCTTGGGTCGCTACTTCGCAGGGGGTGACAAATTCGTTGTTCTTTTGATCGAGCTACGGGGAAAATTCAGGGTCAACATACTTTTGGCCCTGTCTCACTTCGCCCGGAGATTTCCACGCCATCAGCAAATCCAGTAACGTGTTCGCATCCTCGGATTCAATCAGAAATTCTCGAGCTTTGTGTCGAACGAATCCTTCCCGAACCGCCATGTCTGTCCACTCGAGGATCGGGTCGAAAAACCCGTTCACATTCAGGATTGCGCTGGGTTTTGAAAACACCCCAAGTTGTGACCAGGTGAGCGCCTCGAACATTTCGTCCAGCGTGCCGAAGCCTCCGGGCAGGGAAACGAACCCGTCACTCATCTCGAGCATGATGCGTTTGCGTTCGAGCATGGAATCCACAACGATCAGTTCGGTCAGGTTGGCATGCGCCATTTCTTTGTCGATTAAGGCTTGTGGAATCACGCCGGTCACGGTTCCGCCTGCACTGACCATGGCGTCGGCCAGGACTCCCATCAGGCCGCGTCCGCCACCACCGTAGACAAGATGCAAGTTTCTGGCGGCGATGGCTCGAGCAAATTCTTGTGTGGCTTTCACGTAAATCTCGTTGGTCACGGCTGCCGCGCCGAGGAAGACACAAATGCGTTTCATGGGTTCGAGTGTACCGAAAAAACAACCTCGAGATTCTGACGCTCGAGGTTGCAGGTTGCGAGAAATCTTACCGACTGCTCGAGACCGTCAGTGCTTTCAAACGCTGCGCCAAATCGTCCCTGAGCACGCTCGAGTCGTAACGCCAGGACCACCAACCGCTTGCGCCTCCGGGAAGGTTCATGCGGGCTTCAGTGTCCAACTCGAGGAAGTCTTGGAGTGGTGCGATGCTCATCACGGCTCGGGAGCGCCAGGCGGCGTTGATCAAATCCCAAGCGATGTGAGTGCCGTCGGCGTGCAGGTATTCGCGCACTTTGTGTTGCACGCTTTCGGGTTCGGATTTCCACCAGCCAACACTGGTGTCGTTGTCGTGCGTGCCGGAATAGACGACGCAATTTTCGATGTAATTGTGCGGCAGGAATGGATCGTCGTTATTGCCATAAAAAGCGAATTGCAAGATTTTCATTCCGGGTAGGTTAAAGCCGTCGCGCAACGCTTCGACCTCTGGCGTGATCACGCCCAAGTCTTCGGCGATGATTGGCAAGTCACCGAATTTGGCCTGCACCGCTTTGAACAATTCAAAGCCGGGAGCCTTGACCCAACGCCCTTGAATAGCGTTCTCAGCCGTGCCGGGAACCTCCCAGTAGGCATCGAAGCCGCGAAAGTGATCGACTCGCACGATATCAACTAGCTCGAGGGTGGCGCGGAAGCGTTCGAGCCACCAGGCGAAACCATCTTGGGCCATGACATCCCAACGGTAATGTGGGTTGCCCCAAAGTTGACCGGTGACTGAAAAGTAATCCGGTGGCACGCCTGCGACGACGCTCGGGTTGCCGTCAGGCTCGAGGGCGAAGAGGTTCTGGTTGGCCCAAACATCGCTCGAGTCGTGTGCGACAAAGATTGGGATGTCACCGACGATGCGAATGTTTTTCTGGTTGGCGGTGGTTTTGACGGCGTTCCATTGCGTAAAAAACAACCATTGCACGAAGGCGTACAACTCGGTTTCGACCTCGAGTTCTTTGCGGGCTTTGGCGAGCGCGGTGGGTTCTCGATGCACAAGATCGGTTGCCCAGAGCGTCCATTGCTTGCCGTCGTGAGCACCCTTGCAGGCCATGAACAGCGCGTAATCCTCGAGCCAGGAGGCGTTCGTTTTGCGAAAGCTTTCAAAGCTTGAACGTTGCGCGGGTGTGGCGTGATCGCGGTAGCCAGCGTGTGCGGCACGCAGAGCGCCCCATTTCCAGACGTAAACCCAGCCGTAATCGACGCTGTACGGCGGAAAGTTCGGAACGCCATCCAATACGGCCTGTTCGAGCAAACCCTCCGTGACCAGCAACTCGAGGTCAATCAGCAATGGATTTCCGG
>JAYURE010000223.1:0-2010 GCA_043756345.1 Deinococcales bacterium
TTTGCCGCTCGAGGAAGTCTTGAGTGGCAATAGCGAAGGGAATTCATGATCAACATTGTTTTCAAGTTCAAGTTTCACAACTGCCAATACAGTTTGGCCCGGTACAGTTCGGTTCGGTTTGGGGCATGAGCGAACCTTTTATAGACATCATTCCCATCGGTGGCATGGGCGAAATTGGCAAAAACATGATGGTTTTCAAATACGAGGACGAAATCATCGTCATCGACGGTGGCCTGGCCTTCCCAGACTCGAGCCAGCTTGGAATCGATTTGATCATCCCAAAGATTGATTACCTGCTCGAGAATGCCGACAAGATCAAAGCGTTTATTATCACGCACGGTCACGAGGATCACATTGGCGGTTTGCCCTATATTTTGCCGCGTTTGCCGAAAGTGCCACTGTATGGCGCGAAGCTGACGCTCGGATTGCTGCGCGAAAAATTTTCCGAATTCGGAATCAGCAACGCCGATTTGGACTTGCGTGAAATCACGACCGATTCGCAAATCAAGATTGGTCAGCATTTCACGGTGGACATGTTCTTGATGACCCATTCGATCCCGGACAATTCCGGCATGATCATCACGACGCCCGCAGGCAAAATCATTCACACCGGCGATTTCAAACTCGATCAAAATCCGTTCGATGGCAAAACCAGTCACCTCGAGAAAATCGCGGCGGCAGGAGCGGCAGGCGTGCTGTGTCTGATTTCCGATTCGACCAGCGCCGAACGGGTCGGTCTGACCCCGAGCGAGGCGGACATTGCCGTGGAACTCGAGAAAATTATTGGGCAGGCCAAAGGTCGCGTGTTCGTGACAACCTTCGCCAGTCACATTCATCGCGTGGCCAACATCACCAGTGCCGCCGAGAAAAACGACCGGCGCATCGTCATGGAAGGCCGCTCGATGCTCAAATACTCCGAGATTGCGCAAAATCTGGGATACATCGAACTCAAAGACCGACTGATCGCCACCGACGAACTTGGCGACCTGCCAGACAACAAAGTGCTGTTCATGTGTACCGGATCGCAAGGCCAACCGATGAGCGTGCTCTCGAGGCTCGCGGCGGGCAACCATTCCAAACTGCGCATCAAAGCGGGCGACACCGTGATCCTCTCGAGCAGTCCGATTCCTGGTAACGAAGAGGCCGTAAATGTGGTCATCAACCGCCTGTACGAACTCGGGGCGCTCGTGTTCTACCCACCGACCTACAAAGTTCACGCCAGCGGACACGGCTCGCAAGAAGAACTGAAAATGGTGCTGAACCTGGCGAAAGCCAAATTCTTCCTGCCCTTCCACGGCGAACCGCGCCACCAAATGAACCATCAACGCCTCGCCGAAAGCATTCCGACACCGCCGAAGAAAACGATCATCGCCAAAAATGGTGACGTGATCCGCGTTTCACAATCCGAATTCAAAGTCATGGGCACGGTCACGGCGGGCGCGGTTTACGTGGACGGCCTCGGTGTCGGCGATGTCAACGAGGATATTCTCGACGACCGGCAAGCGATGGCGACCGATGGTGTCGTCGTCATCACCGCGATCACGCATCCGACACCGCACGTCGAAATCGTCTCGAGGGGATTTGTCAACGCCAACAGCGAACTCTACGATGCCATGCGAGAAGACGCGATGATCCTGCTCGAGCGTGGCATACGGGAAAAGAAACGGCTCGAGGACATTCGGGACGACATGTACTACGCGATTCGAAGGTTCGTGCGCAAAGCGACCGGGCGGAATCCGGTGATCATTCCTGTCGTTGTGGAATGAAGAAGAGATTGCGGCGCAAGAAGCATAAAGAGTTTTTGCTTGATGTTCTCCACGATGTCAGCGTAAGTAACATTTCCGCTCAGGCACTTGTAAATGCCAATGGCTGCGATGTTTTGCTGACATCGGTGACAATGCGGAAAATGCAGCTAAGTGCTACGTTCGGCTGGATCTGATATGTTTAAGCATGAAAAGACGATCTGAAATCAACCTACCAATCGAACACCGCCAACACCTCGAAAAACTC
>JAYURE010000224.1:0-2009 GCA_043756345.1 Deinococcales bacterium
TTAGGACTTGGGATGAAATAACTTCCCGATATCGAACATGAAAGCGTGCAGTACGGTGAAGCTTTACGAAACCAAACAAGGAAGTTATTTCATCCTGGATACTTACTGAGATAGCCTGAAAAGCAGTTCAGGACAACACTTCCCGAGTTGCAAAACGAATTTCAAAACCTGATTTGTCTTGAACACCCAAATGGTTAGAATATCCGCACTGTGATTCGTGTCGAACTCTGCACCGACCACCTCAAACCCGAAGACCGCGAAGGCATCCTCGAAGCGATTTACGAGGAATTGCACATCAGTCCTGGGCAAGTCTCGAGCGATGGGAATTTTGAACTGGCGCTCTCGAGTTGTGGCAGCGAAGACCCGAACGGTGTGCCGTACATGCGGGTCGATGGGAATTTGTTCGCTCGGGTCACGGCGCAACGGGCGCGGGATTTGGTCAGGGCACGGCGTCGGCGGTAAGCTCTCCTGTAGAAAAAGTCAAAACTTGGAAACCAAGATTTTGACATGGAGAAATCATGCGCATTGGACTCCCTGACACCCTGCTCGACCGCCATTACATTCCGTTCTGGGAAGCGTACCTGAACACGCTCGAGATTGAGATCGTCAAACCCAAAGCGGAGTTTGAGCATTCACTCGAGGCTGGCGCTCAGTTAATGCCTGCCGAACCGCCCAGCATTCAGTTGTTCATCGGTCGCGTGCTCGAACTTGCCGACATTGGTGTGGATGCGATCATCGTGCCAGATTTGAACCCTGGGGCCGAACCTGGGGAGAAGGCAGGCCGCGCCGATCCATGGGCGGTTGATCTGGCGAGCGTGCTGGCGCAACGGGTCAGTTTGCCGACGCTCGAGGCCGTGCCCGCGTACCTGACTGATCCAACCTCGAGCCTGACTTCGGGCATTGCGGTGCGGCTCGGGCAGGCTTGGACGCAAAACACGCGAATCGTGCAGCGCGGACTGGACCGGGCGCAACTGTACTTGAAACCCTCACGTACACCCGAACCGAACTGGAATTACGCGGGCCGCAAAACCATCGGCGTGATTGGTGAGGCTGGATTGCTCGAGCAACCATGGCTGTGGCGCGACGCAAAATTGGCACTCGAGGCGGCAGGATTGCACGCGGTTCTGAGCACGCAATTGCCACGCGAACGCTTGATTGAGGCGGGCAAAAAACGCCGTTCAGATTTGACGCTCGAGACGGATTTGGAACTCGTCGGCGCGGCCATCACGCTCGAGGCCAAAGGGCAGGTTCAAGGCTTGATTTCGTTGCGACAACCCAACGCGAACATGCACGCGATTCTGGCCGATGAGGTTTTGCGCAAAGCACACAAACCGACGCTCGCACTGTCGTTTGATGATCCTGAGTTACAGCAAAAACTCGAGGCGTTCGCGGCAACACTCTAAAATCCGAGTGTGACGTTTGAAATTGACAAGCCAAGCCTCCCAAACTACCCTGAGGCATGAACGTCACACTGCCAGAAAAACTCGAAGCTTGGATCGAAGCCCAAGTGCGTGCCGGTCACTACCGGGATGTGAACGAAATCGTGCAAATCGGGCTAGAAAAACTGATCGAACGCAACGAAAAACTCGAAGCACTCAAAACGCAACTTCAAGAGGGTTCCGATGCCCTCGAAGCAGGTCGTTTTGTCAACGTTGAATCTCGAGAACACTTCCATCAATTGATTGAAGAAAAAGCCAACGCCAACAAACCCCAATGAGCCATCAATTCTTTCTTGTTGAACCTGCTCAGAATGATCTGGCAGATATTTGGGATTGGTATCGACGTGAAATCAATCTCCGTTTCGCGCAACAGGTAATTGATGAAATTTACGATGAGATTCGATTGTTGACAGAATTTCCTGAACGTGGCGCAAAACGAGACGAGTTACAACCTGGCTTGAGACGGATTCAAGTCCGTCAGTATCTGATTTTTTACAGACTCAGACAGAACCTGATTGTTGTTCAGCGTGTGCTTCACGCTAAATCCGATCTCGAGCGAGCCGAATTTGA
>JAYURE010000225.1:0-5445 GCA_043756345.1 Deinococcales bacterium
TCTACCGAACAGTGTTTGAAGTGGAACTTCCAACGGTGTCGCTCGAGGGTCGCCGGAATGCCCGGAACGCGAAAGCGAAGGCCGACTTGAAGAAAGCCAAGAAAGTTACCGCCAATGTACCGCCAATGTCCCAACGCGAGCCAAAGCGAGGCGTTGCGAGATGATCACAAGAACCCCGTCACAGGCACCTATGCAATGCGAGTTAATGCGTGCTGAACGGTTTCGTTTTCACTCGAATGGTCGTAGGTTCGATCCCTACCTGCCAAGCCAGAAGAAAACCCCGTCAAAGACGGGGTTTTTATTTTTTACCTCGAGTCTAATATTCCCCAAAAAAGGCGGCGTGCGTAACCGGCTATTTTCCACCCATTAATTCAGGGTTATTGCAGGCACTTCTCGAGACGGAACTGGCGTAGCAAACATGTCGAAAACGTCCTCCTTGAAATCTTCGTAACTGGTGTGCTGATAAATGTCTTGGGTAATGCTCGTGGACGAATGGCCCAAGAACGAAGACGAGCACACGTTGATCGAATTTTCCTGCTGGTGGTTTGGTCGGAGCATTGCTGCTTCCGGTTTGGGCCGCCGTCGGTGCGATTGCAGCATTGGCGGCAAACCTGACAATCATCGTGGAACGCACCGAGGAACGCGCCGAGGAGCATCCCGACACCAAACCCGATGCGCCAAGTTCAAACACTTTAAGTTCCGTCTGAAGTGAGCACATTCAAGCCGCTCGAGTCCAATGATGCTCGAACGGCTGATGCTCGAGTGGCTGATGCTTATCTCGTTTCGCCCAAGGCGCGTCGCCAGCGATCACCAAATCGGTTGGCCTCTCGAACCCGGACCGGGATGACCTGCACTGGAATCTCGGACGAGCCAGCCACGGCTTGCGTCACCGAACCCAGCACGAGCCGTTCGGCCCCTCGCCAACCATGCGTGCCCATCACGATCAAATCGGCCTGTTCATCACGCGCCACCTCGAGAATGCGCTCGGCGATGCTTTGCCCATCAGTGCTGGTCACTCGAAGCACAGGTGGAAACCGCGCAGGCCGCGCCATCCGCTCGAGCAAGCGTTGCGCAACGTCTCGACCCTCCTCGAGTTTGGCCTCTTCATCGGACAGGACGTGCACAAACACCAGACGGCACCCAAGCAACCTCGAGAGTTGCACAGCGGTTTCGGCGGCACGTTCGCTGCCTGGACAATCTGAAACGGGAATCAGGATGCGCTGGAACATCAGCGGGCCATCCACGGGTTGAACGGGTTGCGGTCAATCACGTTTTGTTGTGACCTGGGTTGCCTCTTTTGAGCGCATAATGGCTTATCTTGAGGCACAACCATTACACTTGAATTACGGCGATAATTCGCGTGCTGAACAACACGGTAATGCTTTCGTAATGCCCGAACTCGAGACTGAACAGGCAAGAAGATCTCGATGAATCGGAGGCACACGAAATGAGCACACCCAGCAAAACCCAAACTGTTGCGGCGACCTTGCAAGTGCATTCGCTCGGACGGGCCGAAGTGCTTGTAAACGATCTGCCCGCCGATTGGCACGCTCAGGCTGCCAAAGAACTGTTTTTCTTTTTGCTTTCGCACCCGGAAGGTTCGAGCAAAGACGAGATTTTCGAGCGACTCTGGGGCCTCGAGTCCGACCCAGCCAGCAACAACCGTTTTCGCGTCACGGTGCATCGCGTGCGGGCCGCGCTCGGTCGTAGCGATGCGATCATTGAGGAGTACGGACGGTATCGCCTCTCGAACGAAGTCTTGTCCAGCACAGACATCCACGAACTTTACAGCGTGCTCGAGCAGGCCAACCACGCCAGCGATCCAAGCGAACGCCGCCAAGGGTATCAACACGCTTTGAGCCTGTACGCCGGTGAATACCTGCTCGGCGAGAACGCCGACTGGGTGCTCGAGGCCCGAGAGGAGCACAAGGCGGCCTATGTCCGGGCCGCGCTCGAGTTGTCCTTGCTGCATTGCGATCAGGGTTCGTGCGAGTCGGCAGTCGGTGCACTGGTGCGGGCGTTGCGGGCCGATCCTTTTATCGGCGAGAACTACCATCAAAAATTGATGACTTGCCTGAGCGTGGTCGAAGGCAAGTACGCCTCGATAGAACACTACCGGCGTTTCCTGGCCTTCTTGCGCGAAGAACTCGAGGATTCGCCGATGCAAGAAACCCGTGACTTGGCCGAACGCATCAAGGACGGCGAGAGCATCTGCACGCGCAAGGTTGGACCAGAAGAAGGCACGGGTTGGACCACCAATTGTCCATTGACTTCGGATGGTTCGTGTCGCGGCTTGTTCGGCGAATTGATCAAGCTTGCCTGAACCAAACGGGTGCACCTGCGAGGCTCGAGTCATCGCCGATGACTCGAGCCTCGAGCAATTTGGTTGTTTTGGGATTTTAGGCATGGGTGTTTTCGGAAATACTCGAGGTCTTCAACTCAAAAGGGTGAGGATCAATTGCGCGATTACAATTTTGCTGATGGTTGCCACCGGGTAAACGGTTGCATATCCAACATTCGGTAAATCATTGCCTGCACGTTCACTGGCGAATCCGAGAACCGCCGGTTGCGTTTGCAATCCCGCCAGCAGGCCCGTTAGCAGTGGGAACGGAATCTTGAGGATGGAATACCCAATCCACAACGTCGTCATGGCGATGATGGTCGTTACAGTTATGCCCGCGAGGAACAGGGCGAGCCCACCACCGCTCGAGAGTGTGCTGGCGAAGGCATAACCGCTGCGCGTACCGACACCTGCCAGGAACAAGATCAAGCCAAGCTGTCGCAAGGTCAGGTTCGCACCGTGCGGCAATTGCCAAAGGATCGGTCCGGTCCGTCCGAGCGCCCCGAGAATCAAGCCAACGATCAATGGACCGCCCGCGAAACCAAGTTTGAAACTTGCACCACCGGGCAATGGAATGAGGATGCTACCGATCAGCAACCCGAGCGCGATGCCAATGCCAAACGTCATGACATCAATCTCAGCAATCGCCCGGTACGAGTCTCCAAGCAGGCTCGAGACTTCAGACATGCGTCCGGCTGGCGACACAATGCGCACACGATCACCCAACTCGAGCACGGTGTCGCCTGAGGGCAGCAGGTCCACATCGCCCCGACCGACCCGAGTCACCAGTGCACCGAACTGTTGTGGCAATTGCAACTGCGCGAGTTTCTTTCCCGCGATCCTTGGATTTGAAACGACCATGCGCCGAAAATCCATCGTGCGCCGATCCAACTCGAGCGCTTCACTGCTGGGTTCGCCAATCGCACTGGTGACTTCTTGAACCACGCTCGGGTATCCAATCACCGAGACGAGATCTCCCGGCTCGAGTTTCGTTTCTGGTCCGATCAAGGACAATGCTCCCGCGTGCTGGTAGCGTCCGAGCACAACATTCCACCCTCGAGCATGTGCGACTTGCGTGATCGGTTGATCACGGAATTCCTGCGAGGTCACGACCACGCTTTGATGCGTCAAGCCGTCACCGGTTCCAGCAAAGTGCGGTACCCGTTTCGTCTCGAGGGCGTAATCAATTTTCCAGAGTCTCTCGAGCAAAGCAATCGAAAGCAGCATCGCCACAACACCCATCGGGTAGGCCACCGAGTACGCCACGACCGGCTCGGCCAGCAATCGCTCGAGGTTGGCGGCACTGGCCCTCGCCTTGATCGTCTCGAGCACACCGGCCAGAGCGGGCGTGTTGGTGAACGCACCGGTGAACAATCCCGCCGTCAGCGTCGCTGGCAATCCGAGCAGGAGCTTGGCGAGAGACACCAATCCTCCAGCTGCGACCAACAGGCAAACCACGAACAAGTTGTCACGCAATCCGCGCCGTTTGATTGCCGCGAAAAACCCTGGCCCGCTCGAAAGGCCAATCGTGTAGACAAACAAAACCAATCCAAACTGGTAGATCACTTCGGGCAGTTTGATCTCGCTCGAGAGTGAACCGATGCCCAAACCCGCAAAGAGCACAGCGGCCACCCCGAGCGAGATTCCCGCAAACTTGATCCGACCGAGCGGATAACCAATCGCTGCGACCACGAACAAAAGCAAGATCGGATTTTGCGCCAGCAACTCGAGCATGATTTAAACCGTCCTGAAACAGAACTCGAGAAAGTTCACTCGTGCGCCAAGCCCCAGTGTTCCGGTGCCCGCCACAAGCTCGAGAGGATCAACTCGCGGATGAAAATAAATTCTTTGGGCAACTTGTCGTACAACTGACCGAACAGCGCATCGTGGCTGGTCAACTCTTGCCGCCAAAGGTCACGTTCAATCCCCATCAGGTCATTGAATTCTGATTCGGAAAACTCGAGGCCGCGCCAATCGATGTCCTCGTACTGCGGCACCCAACCGAGTGGACTTTCGATGCTCGAGGCTTGACCTCGGGCGCGTTCGACGATCCATTTGAGGATGCGCATGTTCTCGCCAAATCCGGGCCAGAGGAAATGGCCAGCCGCATCTTTGCGAAACCAGTTGACGTTGAAAATCCGTGGAGGATTTGGGATCTGCCGCCCGAAATTCAGCCAATGGTTGAAATAATCGCCCATGTGATACCCGGCGAATGGCAGCATCGCCAGCGGATCGCGCCGCACCTCGCCGATGGTTCCGGCGGCGGCGGCCGTCATCTCTGAACCCATGGTTGCGGCGGCGTAGACACCGTAATTCCAGTTGAACGATTGATACACCAACGGCACGACACTCGAGCGTCGTCCACCGAACACAAAGGCACTGATCGGCACGCCCTGCGGGTTGTTCGCCTCGCTGTCCAGGCTCGGGCATTGCGCCAGTGGCGCGGTGAACCTCGAGTTGGCGTGCGCGGCTTTGCGTCCGCAATCGGGCGTCCAGTCCTGATCCGTCCAGTCGATCAGGTGCGCGGGAGGCGTTTTGGTCATGCCTTCCCACCAGACATCGCCATCATCGGTCAGGGCGACGTTGGTGAAAATCGTGTTCTTGGTGATGCTCGCCATCGCGTTCGGATTGGAATGCTCGTTCGTGCCGGGAGCGACACCGAAGAAACCGTTCTCCGGGTTGATCGCGTAAATCTTGCCATCACTTCCGGGTTTGATCCAAGCGATGTCATCACCGACGGTACTGATCTCCCAGCCCTCCTCGAGAAAGACTTTCGGTGGGATCAACATGGCGAAATTCGTTTTGCCACAGGCGCTCGGGAAGGCCGCAGCAACGTAGGTTTTCTCGCCGTCCGGGGATTTCACACCGAGGATCAGCATGTGCTCGGCCAACCAACCCTCGTCTCGAGCGATCACGCTGGCGATGCGCAAGGCAAAACACTTCTTGCCCAAAAGGGCGTTACCGCCGTAGCCGGAACCGAAACTCCAGATCGAACGTTCCTCGGGGAAATGCGCGATGTATTTCTCGGGATTGCACGGCCAGGCGACATCTTTCTCGCCAGCCTCGAGCGGTTTGCCGACGCTGTGCAGGCAGTGAACAAACTC
>JAYURE010000226.1:0-2009 GCA_043756345.1 Deinococcales bacterium
GTTCTGGACGGAAGGCGAGGTGCAAAAACGCCTCGGTCAGCTTTCGGTGGTCTTGAATCAACTCAAAAAAGAGGGCGCGTCGGGGATCATCCCGGACAGGCCGGGACTCGATCCGGTGTTTGTGCAATTGGATTGCGATGCGCTGGATTTTGTGGCTGCGCTGGAAGGCCATGACCTCGAGCTTGCGTTGAGTTTGTATCAGGGTTCGTTCTTGCACGATTTGGGCAAACCGTTGGTGGACCTCGAGGTCAGTGAGGAATTGTTGGATTGGATTTTGGAACGCCGCGAATGGTTGGCGCAAAAGGCTCAGCATGCGCTCCTGGAACTCGCACAAACCCGGCTGACGCAGGGCCAGCAACATGCAGCCCGCGACTTGGCGGAACGGGCGTACAACCTGCCTGATGCGCCACAGATGGAACCGGCAGTGCTTTCCAGGTTGCAACATGTCTTGGCCCAAACCGAGAGCCGTTTGGCCCGCAACCTCGAGTCGGATTTGCGCACCGGTTTCGAGGATTTGTCGGCGCAGGCGCAACGGGTTTACTTGGCGTTGGTGCTTCAAGCGCAACCGAACTTGACCATCACCCGAAACGCATTGCAACTCACGATCAACGAGATTTCTTTGGCGCGAGAGGAACTGATCTTGAGTGGCCTGATCACCTCCAACACGACCGTTCTGGCCGCAGAGATGGCCGTGCGTTGGCTCGAGCAGCATCCGAGCGAACGGATTCCGTTGCTGCTAACGCTCGCCCGTGCCACGCCGCCCGAACAGGCGTTCACGCTGTACCGGCAAGTGCATCAGAGCACGCATGGCTTCGGTGGGGCGGGCGATTTCCCTCGGGCGAAAACCGCGTACCTCGCTCAGGCGCAAGATTTGATTGACCGTTTGCAGTTCGCCGAGGCGCTCGAGGTGCTCAGCGAATTGCGTGCCGCCGAACAAGTTGCCGAGGCCGACCCGGAACCGCAGGCACGGTTTTTGGAGGCGTATGCGCTCGAGCGTTTGGGCCGGTTCAAGGAGGCGTTGGCCTTGACCGGCGATGTCGCAGAAACCTTGCACTCGCCCAACATGGTGGCTTTGCGTTCGGGGTTGCTTTGGCGCACCGGCAAAAGCGACGAAGCCCAAACGCTTGCCGAAAACGCAATCAACAGTGGTCTCGACTGGTTGTGGGCGAAAGCCACCGCCAACAACACGCTCGGATATTTGGCACTGGCGCAGGAACGCTTCTTGGATGCTGCCTCGAGCTTCAATAAGGCCGCCAGTTTGTACCTGATGGCCGGAGAAAAAAACCGTTGGGTCGGCAGCCTGAACAACCACGCGATGGCCTTGGATGAACTCGCGCAAGCCTCGCAGTTGCAAGGGCAAACACCAGAAAAACTTGAGGCGATGCAGACCGAAGCAGAACAGGCGTACCAGCAGACCTTGCAGGCGCTCGAGCAAACTGGTGAGAACCCGACCTTGAAGGCACGGATTTTGTTGAACATCGGACTGCTCTGGGAAAAACGCAAGCACTGGGACAAGGCTGAGGAATACTACTTGGATGCAAGCGAGCACGCCGACAAAGCCAACACCTTGGAGGTTTCGGCACGACTGCAACTGAATTTGGGAATGGTCTATCTGGGGCAGCACAAAAAGCTTGAGGCTCGAGCCAGTTTCTCGAAAGCCATCGGCTACGCGGTGCAGGCCGGTGAGTACATCATCCAAGGGTGTGCGGTTGGCAACCTGGCCTTTTTGGACAATGACCCGGACGGAATCGAGGTGGCCATTGACCTGCTGCGGCACAGCGATGACCTTGGAGATGTGGCCATTTACCTCAAAGACCTGCAAACCGTCCTGCTGAGCAATACGCAACAAGCATTGATGGTGAACAACCCAAGTAAGGCGCGTCGCTTGTTGGGCAAACTGAACGAACTCTACGGTCTGCCCAACAAGCGACGCGCCTTACTTGGGTTGTTCACCATCAATGCTTGTTGCGTATTGCTCAGCAGGACGGTTTGCAGGTCTTTGAGGTAAA
>JAYURE010000227.1:0-5441 GCA_043756345.1 Deinococcales bacterium
CCGAAGGTCTGGCGGGATTCGGCCATGGTCATCGTCAGGCGATCCATCGCTCGAGTGATTCCGACGTAAAACAAACGGCGTTCCTCTTCGATGCCGCCCGGTTCGACGATGCTGCTGCGGTGCGGTAACAACCCCTCCTCGAGCCCGACGATAAAGACTTCTTCAAACTCGAGACCTTTGGCATTGTGCATGGTCATGAAGGTCACGGCGGCTACGGGTTCACCTTTGTTTTCGCGTTTGGTGCGGGCATCATCGACACTCGAGAGCAATGCGGCATCGTCCAAGTACGCTTCGATGTTGCCATCGTTTTCTTTTTGCCATTCTTCAGCGCCGACCAGCAACTCTTCCAGGTTTTCCAATCGCGCTTCAGATTCGGCACGGGTTTCGCTCTTGTCGGTTTTGAGCATCTCGAGGTAGCCGCTGGCGTCCATCGCCAATTTCAAAAATTCGGATGGCGTGTGTTCACTGGCGTAGTCGCCCAATTCGAGGATCAAGGTGTGAAATTCTTGCGCGTTCTTGCCGCCACGCTCGAGGATTTCGTCCGCTTTCCCGAACGCCGAGAACAAGCTGACACGGTTGGCTCGAGCCCAATCTTCGAGTTTGGAAATGCTGGCATCGCCAACGCCGCGCTTGGGTCGTTTCAGGGCGCGTTTGATCGCAATGTCATCGTCGGGATTGATCGCCAACCGAGCGAGTGACAAAATATCCTTGATTTCCTGCCGGTCATAAAAGCTGGTGCCACCCACCAACTTGTACGCCACGTTGGAACGAATAAACCGTTCCTCGAGCACCCGTGATTGCGCGTTCGTGCGGTACAAAATCGCAATCTTGTCGAGGTTCGCCCCGGTCGCCTGCAAATGCTCAATCCGATTCGCCACAAATTCTGCTTCACTGCGATGGTCCGGTGCTCGGTAAAAACGCACCGGTTCACCATCCGGTTTCACGGCTCGCAAGACCTTCTCGAGCCGTTCGGTGTTGTGCGCAATCAAAACATTCGCCACCTCGAGAATTCGCGCATTGCTGCGGTAATTTTCCTCGAGCCGAAAGACGACCGCATCCTGGTAATCGTTTTGAAAATCCAGGATGTTCTGAATGTCGGCCCCACGAAACGAATAAATGCCCTGGTCTGGATCACCGACCACCAAGAGGTTTCGGTACTTTCCGGCGAGCAATCGGGCAAACTCGTACTGGGCTTTGTTCGTGTCTTGGTATTCGTCCACGTGAATGAACACGGCGCGTTGCTGAATCTTGTCCAGAATCTCGGGTTCTTTCCTGAACAACTCCACAACCATCGAAAGCAAATCGCCAAAGTCAATCGCATTTGCCCGTCGCATCGCGTTCTGATACCGACGGTAGCCTTCAACTGCAATGTCTTTGGGCATACCAGACATCCACTCTTCGCCCTCTCGAGCGAGGTCTTCGGGGGTCCACAAATTCGATTTACATTTGTCGATCACGCTGCGCAGGTAACGCGGGTTGATTTCACCCGCGCTGGGAATGCCCGCGAAAACACTTTTGATCACATCGAGTTGATCGCCATCATCGTAAATCACGAAACCGGGACGCAAACCAACAGCCTCGCCATAGGCACGCAAGATTCGCACGCCGCTCGAGTGAAACGTTGATACCCAAATTTGTGAGGCTTGCGGGCCGACCAAATCCACGACTCGAGTCTTCATTTCGGCGGCGGCCTTGTTGGTGAATGTGACCGCCAGGATTTCGGTCGGGTAGACGCCGTGCGCCTCCATCAAATGTCCAACGCGATGCACCACGGTTCGCGTTTTGCCCGATCCCGCGCCAGCCACGACCAGCGCTGGTCCTTCGTAATGCGCGGCGGCCTCGCGCTGCGCGGCGTTCAATGAATCCAACAAACTTGACATGAAAAAACCTCGAGAAGATTAGGGGAAACCCGAGGTGAGCATTTCAATCTCGAGCGCGACGAGCAGTATACCGCTCGAGGTGACGGGTCAGGGCAACCGCAAAGACAGGATGGGTTGAAATTCAGATTGAATTGATCCTCGCTTCGGGGGCGGGCACAAGACCCGCCCCTACGAAAAATTGGGTTTCGTAGGGGCGATCCCTTGTGGTCGCCCTCGCCAGGAGCACAGTTGGAATCAGAATTCCTTGAGCCAGTGACTTTGCGGTTGCCCTGGGTGATGGACTTCGCAGCGGGTCACGTGCCGGGAATGACCTGACCGTTCAGCGTTTCAAGCTCTTGCCATTGTCAAGGCTGGTCGCTGGCGGGCACGTCATCTGTGGCGGGCAGGTAAGGCTCGAGCGAGTCGAGGAGGTCATGGTCAGGTTCTTGGTTGAGTTTCTGGGTGATGTTGAGGTAGTTGTTGAGGTAGCGTCGAACCTTTTGAGCGAATGCCGTGGGGAAAGATTTCAAAAGAGGTTGAATGATGACAAGACTTTCATGACTCACTCGAAGCGCTTCCTCGAGTTTCCCAAGATCGTTGTACCGATTTCCAAGGTTGTTCAGTGACATCACAAGGTCGGGTAGGAACGCACTCGATTGCGTATCAGCAAGCTTTCTGTAAATCTCCACGGCTTCTTGAGTCATTTCGAGTGCTTTTTCAAGCTTTCCAAGTGCACTGTACCGGATTCCGAGGTCGTTCAGTGAAGCAGCTAAGTTTGGTGGGAACGCGCTTGGTTGCGCATCAGCAAGTTTCCTGCAAATCTCCACGGCTTCTTGAGTTGTTTTGAGCGCTTCCTCAAGCTTTCCAAGATCGCTGTACCGATTTCCAAGGTTGTTCAATGATATGGCTAGTTTTGGTAGGAACGCACTTGGTTGCGCATCAGCAAGTTTCCTGTAAATCTCCACGGATTCTTGAGTTATTTTGAGTGCTTCTTCGAGCTTTCCAAGTGCGTTGTACCGATTTCCGAGGTTGTTCAGTGGCATAGCTAGGCTTGGCAGGAACGCACTTGGTTGTGCATTAGCAAGTTTCCTGTAAATCTCCACGGATTCTTGTGTTGTTTTAAGTGCCTCCTCGAGTTTTCCAAGAGCACCGTAATCACTTCCGATATTATTCAGTGACATAGCAAGGTTTGGTAGGAATGCATTTGGCTGTATCTTAGCAAGTTTCTTGTAAATTTCAACGGCTTCTTGTGTTATTTTGAGTGCTTCCTCGAGCTTTTCAAGTGCGTTGTACCGATTCCCGAGGTTGTTCAGTGAAGCAGCTAGGTTTGGTAGGAATGCACTTGGTTGTGCATTAGCAAGCTTTCTGTAGATTTCAGTGGCTTCTTGTGTTATTTCAAGTGCTTCCTCGAGCCTCCCAAGATCGCTGTACCAATTTCCAAGGTTGTTCAATGACATGGCTAGGTCTGGTAGGAACGCACTTGGTTGCGCATCAGCAAGTTTCCTGCGAATTTCAACAGCTTCTTGTGTTGTTTTGAGTGCTTCCTCGAGCCTCTCAAGATCGCTGTAGAAAGCTCCGAGGTTGTTCAATGACATGGCTAGGTTTAGTAGGAATGCACTTGGTTGCACATCAGCAAGTTTCCTGTAGATTTCAGAGGCTTCTTGACTGGCTTTCAATGCTTTTTGGCGTTCCCCTGCGTTACCCAACAGAACGCCATACAAATTCAGCGCTTCGGCAAGTAAACCCTCATCAAACTTTTCACTGGGTCTCTTGAACACTCGTGCAAGCCAGCCTCTGTCCTGACCGCGCACTTTCCTCAGCACGCCTTCAACCAACGGCAATGCTCGCGTCGCATCGCCCACATCACGTAACGCACTTGCCAATCGCAATTCCAACCGCGTGATGTACCCTTCATCCGGGTTCTGGCTCGAGCGTTCCGCCTGCAACAATTCCTCAACTTCCTTGACCTTCTCGCCACGGTTTGCCACGTCCTGCACCCACAACGGCATCCGGATGGTCTCTGGGTTCGCTTCGGGAAGACTTGTGCCCCTAAAATCCAGCACGGCGCGTTTGACGGCATACGTGTCCATCGCTTTGCGGGCCACGACGGTCAGGGCATCATCGGTCAGCCAGAAGATCAGGCCGTGACCCAGGCGCAGCAGTTGCTCGCGGTGAAAGTTCAAGTAGCCGCAGAAGACCTCGAGTGCCGGATCGTCGGGCAGGAAGTCCACGCGCACCAGCACCAGGGCGCGTTGCTCGCCGATGCCGCGCAGGGCGGGCAGGAAGTTCGGGTCGTTGGCGGAGATGCTGCCGGATGGCACGAACACGGTTTTGAGGTTCAAGCGTGGTTCGATCTCGAGTGCGGTTTTGATGCGTTCCCAGTCGCGTCCGTTGCCGTAAATCGCAAAGGCGATGTAGCCGATTTGGGCGAGTTCGTGGAGTTTCAGGAGCGTCCAGAACTGTTCGGCCTGCGCGGGTTCGAGTTGCTCGAGTGGGGTGCTCATGGGGTATTCACAGCAGGTCTTGGACAATCGGGTGAACATCGTACCAGGGGTTCGGGTCGTCGTTGCGGTACTCGAGCACGCTGAGGTTAAAGAGCAGGTCTTGGTGTTCTTGGGTGTTGTGAATGACTTTGAACTGGTGGATGTCGCGCAGAGCATTGATTTGGTCTGGGGTCAGGAACCGGGCATAGGAGGCGCGTTCTTTGGCGATGGCGGTGTTGACATCCGCGATGGTGACTTTGGTTTGTTTTTTGATGATGGCTTGCAGGCAGGCTTCGTTGGTCAGCGAGATCAGGCTGCGCACCAGACCGCCAGATTTTTCGGTTAGCAACTCGAGCGTGCCGGGTTCAAACAGACCGTCGGCGACGCGCCGGGTGATGATCTCTTTGAGTTTGTCCAGTCCGGCCTGAACGGGCGTGTTGTCTTTGTTGTGTGTTTTGATGTTTGGCAGGTCAAAGCTTTGAAAGTACGTTTCGATGGGTTTGAATTCGAGCGTGTGCCGCAGGGCGACCGGGAAGGTGTAGATCAGGTGAACGGGCGGGTCGGACAGGGATCGGCCATGCTCGAAGAACAGGCTGCGGGCCATTTTCAGGTCGGCTTTGTCGAAATCTTCGATGATGACCAGGATTTTTTTGTTCAGGCTGCGTTCGACGTGTCGGGCCAGATCGTCGATGGCTCGGACCAACATGTGCAGTGAGGCGCTGAGTTTTTGGCGCACCACGACGCGATTGCTGCGTTCTGCTCCGTACCGTGCGAAACCAGAGAGCAGGTTGAGCAGCACGGAGGCTTGAAGGCTGACCTGGGATTCTTCTTTGGTTTTGTCTTCAACCTCAGAATAGATTTCCGCCATGAAGTTGCTGATCGGTTCGAGTAGTTTTCGTGGCACTTGGACGTCATGTTTTTGTGCGATTTCAACGATGCCCATGCCGATGGAGAACACAACGTCGGTGTACTCGAGGTCTCGGACATCGAGCCGGTCTTTGACGGAATAGTGGGCGATGCAGAAAACATCGGCCAGTTCTTTGTTCAGTCGGTACAATTCTGTGCCTTTGCCTGAGCCGCGATGTCCGGTGAACAGGAA
>JAYURE010000228.1:0-5431 GCA_043756345.1 Deinococcales bacterium
GCCAGGAAATCGTGATCGAACGCAACGACACCTACTGGAAAAAAGGTGCAGGTCCGTACCTCGAAAAAGTCACCTACAAAATCATTCCAGAACCAACCACGCAAATCGCAGGTTTGAAAACAGGCGAGA
Source organism: Deinococcales bacterium (assembly GCA_043756345.1). GTDB lineage: Bacteria > Deinococcota > Deinococci > Deinococcales > JAAFIG01 > JANOWZ01. Next base: position 130 of record JAYURE010000228.1, read on the forward strand.
TCAACCTCTTGATCGGCGTGCCATTGAACTTGCTGCCGGTCGCCAAAGGCATCGGCAGCGTGAATGTGGTGCTCGAGCCGAGCTTCCTGTTCGACTTTATCGCCTTCAACGCGGGACGCAAACCGTTCAACGATGTCAAGGTTCGCCAAGCACTGGCACTCGCGTTTGACAAGAAAAAATTACACGACGCAATCGTTAAAGATGCCGGAGATTTCGCCAAGAACACACCGGTCAACCCGGCACTCTGGATCGACGAGAAAGCCAAATGGGAAGCCGCATACAAGGCGCTGCCCGACACCAAATACGACCTTGTCAAAGCCAAAGCACTCATGGCCGCCTCGAGCATGAAAAAAGGATTCACTGCGACCGTCACAACCGACAGCAACCCGATCCGCTTGAACGGAGCCATCGCGTTGCAGGCCGCAGCGAAAACCATCGGCATCACCCTGAACATCAAAAAAGTCACCGGCGAAGAACTCAACACACTCTCCTTCAGCAAAGCCCGAGGCTACGACATCATCATGCAAATGTGGGGATCGGACTTCCCAGACCCCAGCGGCAACCTGCGCCCACTGTTCGCCAGTGCCAACCGAGGCGACGGCGGCAGCAACTTCTCGAACTACAGCAACGCCAAAGTAGACGCGCTGCTCGAGCAGCAAAACCAAAGCACCGATCCGGCAAAACGTGCGCAACTGATGATCCAAGTGCAGAAGACGCTAGCCGAAGAAGTCCCAATGATCGTCTTGAATTACCAACGCAATATCGCGGCGATCTCGAAGAATTACAAAGGCTTCAAGTTGAATCCGCTGTGGTACTGGGATGGATTCCTCAAAGATGTTTCGATGACGAAATGATTTGAAGAACTCGAATCTCGAGCATTTGACGAGAACCTGATATGGCGATTATCCGTAGGGGCGACGCATGCGTCGCCCCTACAACGACCGGGCCGCGATGTAGAACGCTCGAGGCATACCAAACAACTGTTTCACGAACCTCGAGCATCACTTCGAAAATTGAGACACAAAAATAATCCATGAACTATCTTCTTCAACGGCTCGCGCAATTCATTCCGGTCCTGGTGATCGTCAGCTTCATCATCTTCGGCATGGCGCGACTTGCACCGGTCGATCCGGCCATCGTCATGGCGGGCGGCAGGCAAACCAGTCCCGAAGTGCTCGAGGCGATCCGTGAACGGTATCACCTCAAAGAACCAGTCTGGCGGCAGTATTTGTTCTGGGCGAACGATGCGCTTCATGGTGATCTCGGCGAGAGTTTCCGCATCAAGCAGGACGTGCGGACCTTGATCATCTCGAGGTTGCCGATCAGTTTGCAATTGGTGGGATTGGCGTTTCTGGTCAGCACCTTGATCGCGTTGCCGCTCGGGATTTTATCGGCCGCCAAAGAGGGAACCTGGATCGATGCCGTCTCGAGTTTGATCGCTTTGATCGGTGTCAGCACGCCCGTTTTTTTCACCGGCATTGTCGGTGTGCTCGTCTTTTCGTACACCCTTGGGTGGTTGCCCGCGTTCGGCACCGGTACGATTCGACATTTGATTCTGCCCGCCACGGCGCTCGGATTAAACCTGGTGGCCCTGACTTCACGCACGATGCGTTCAAGCCTGCTCGAGGCGCTGCAAACCGATTACGTGCGTACCGCCAAAGCCAAAGGACTCTCGAGCCTGGGCGTGATTTTGAAACACGGGGTTCGCAACGCGATGCTGCCGGTCGTGACCGTGCTCGGGTTGCAACTCGGATTCCTGTTGGTTGGCACGGTGCTGGTCGAATACACCTTCGGGCTTGGTGGCTTCGGCAGCCTGATCGTCGATGGTGTGCAAAACAGCGATTACCCAATTGTTCAAGGCACAACCATGTTCGTGGTCGTGATTTTCATGGCGCTGAATTTGCTGACCGATTTGATCTATGCCGCGCTTGACCCAAGGATTCGGTATGGCTGAGGCTCGAGCAGGACAGGGCGAACATGGAGTTCGCCCCTACGGTTTGGTGCGTGCATGACGGCCCTTCCGGGTTCTCGAGCCTCACGTCCCGGCTGGATGCGTTCACCGTTGTTCCGCACCAAGTCGTACTTGTTCGCGCTGATCCTGCTGACATTGATCGTACTGATCGCCGTCTTCGCACCGTTGCTCGCACCATTCGATCCGAACGTTGGCGACCTCGCCTTCTCGCTCGCGCCACCATCGCCCGAGCATTGGCTGGGCACCGACCAGCAGGGCCGTGACATCCTCTCGAGGGTGATCTGGGGTGGACGCAGCACGCTGCTCGCCGCGCTTGCTGTGGTGATTCTTTCCGAACTGATCGGCATTCCCTTGGGCTTGATGGCCGGATATTTCGGTGGCGTGGTGGACACACTGATCACCAGATTGCTCGACGTGATCCTCGCCTTCCCGCCATTGCTGCTGGCGTTTGTGACCACCAGCGTTTTCGGTCGCGGCCTCGAGAACGCCGTGATCACCCTCTCGATCACCTACGCGCCATTGATCGCTCGAGTTGTGCGCAGCGTGGTTCTGGTCGAACGTGAAACCCAGTACGTCGAGGCGGCCAAAGCCTTGGGAGCAAGCGATGCGAGGATTTTGGCGCTGCACATTCCGCGCAACATCGTCGCGCCGATTCTGGTGCAATCGAGCATCGATCTGGCCTACGCGATTCTGGATTTGGCGGCGCTCGGATTTCTGGGCTTGGGCGTGCAACCACCGACAGCGGATTGGGGCGGCATGCTTTCCGATGGACGCGAGCACCTGCTGACCAATCCGAACGAGGCGATTGCCGCCGGTATCGCCGTGATGCTCAGCGTGGTGGCCTTCAACTTGGTTGGCGATGGCCTGCGGGCGCAATTCGATCCGAAACACCAGCAGAAATGAGCAGTGAGCAGTGAGCAATGAGGAACTCCAAAAGCTCGAGAATCTCAGACGTTAGGACTCAGAACTCAAGACTCGGAACTCAAGACTCGGAACTCAGAACTCAAGACTGAATAAGGAGAAAGTATGACCACCTCGAGCGACGGCGTGCGAATGATTCCAATCACGGTTCCCGATGGGCGCGAATTCAAAGTTTTTACCCAAAAGGTCGCGGCGACCAAGACAGATGCGTCTCCGATCAAGATGCTGCTGCTTCATGGTGGCCCCGGTTGCACCTACGAATACCTCGAGAGCTTCGCCGATTTCCTGCCGCAAGAGGGAATCGAGTTTTACTACTACGATCAACTCGGGTCGTACCATTCGGACCAACCGGACGATAAAAGTCTGTGGACGGTCGAACGGTTCTTGGATGAGGTCGAACAGGTTCGCACGGCGCTTGGGCTCGAGGATTTTTACTTGTTCGGAAATTCTTGGGGCGCACTGCTGGGCATGGAGTACGGCATCAAGTACGGATCACACTTGCGGGGATTGATCCTCTCGAACATGACCGCCAGCGTGCCGTCGTACCTGAAATACATCAATCACCTGCGCCAGCAGATGCCCGCCGAAACGATTGCAATTTACGAAAAATACGAAGCGCTCGACAACCTCGAGAATCCCGAGTATCAGGCGGCGCTGACCGCCCTGTACAACCTGCACATTTGCCGAGTCGTGCCATGGCCCGAACCGGTGCAACGCATGTTCGATCACCTGGCGACACCGGTGTACAACACCATGCAGGGCAACAACGAATTTGTCGTCACCGGCACCTTCAAGGATTGGGACCGTTGGGCGGACCTGCACCGCATCACCACGCCGACGCTGATTTCGGTTGGGGCGCACGACAGCATGAGCGTGGCCGACATTCAGGAGATGGGCCGCCGCATTCCAAACTCGAGGGTGGATGTTTGCCCGAACGGATCGCACCTGAGTTTCTGGGACGATCAGGAACACTACTTCCCGGCGTTGATCAAATTTGTGCAAGATGTCGAAGCCAAACGGTTCTGATTCAGGCACGTCTGAATCAGGTGGGCGTGCTCGAGGCGTTCTTGTAACGTTGCAGCAACTCGAGCAACGCCTGCGCACTCAAGCCATACGTGACTGGGAAATAGGCGAAGTATTCATCGGGATCTTCGCTGGTCTCGCCGGGATTTGGCACGAGTTCGTAGACCACCGTCTGACCGTCTACCGTCAAGAAAAAACGTTTGACATCCGACCAGGCCAGCCTCGAGTGACCAAATCCTGGGAATCGTCGAAAGCCACTCGGCTCGAGGTGCAACCAGTGCCTACCATGCAGGTTCGTGACGATCAGCACCACCAGCCCGAGTCCCCACAAGCCAAGCTCGAGCCAACCTAACCATTGACCATCGAGAATCATCCAAATTCCAATCACGACGAAGACAAACGAGATCGGGATTGCCAACCAATTCGATCCTGATCTCGAGTAGAGCGTTCGTGACTTCATGATCAACCTCGAGCCCTCTGAGTGGGCCTTACGCCATCAGGTGATACAAGAGCGCCTTCTGTGCGTGCAGGCGATTCTCGGCCTGATCGAAGACTTTGGATTGCACGTGCAGGGTCGCCTCTTCGACAACTTCCTCGCCGTAATGTGCGGGCAGGCAGTGCAAGAAGATTCCGTTGGGCGCAATCAACTCGAGCATTGCTGGATTGACCTGAAAGCCCGTGAAATCCTTGATTTTGCGTTTCTGGCTGGCTTCGGCCTCCTGGCCCATGGACACCCAGACATCGGTGTAGAGCACGTGCGCTCCTTCGGCGGCGGCTTTCGGATCGTTGGTCAGCGTGATCTTCGCGCCGCGTTTGAGCGCATCCAATACCACGACCGCATTCGGTTCGTAACCTCGAGGTGTGGCAATCGTCAGGTCGGCACCGGAGAGGACCGCCATTTCAATGTGCGAGTTGGCCATGTTGTTGCCATCGCCGACGTAAGTGATTTTCAAGCCGTTCGTGTCGGGAAAAGATTCCTCTATCGTCTGGTAATCGGCCAGCAATTGCACCGGATGCAGCAAATCTGACAGACCATTGATGACCGGCTTGCTCGAGAATTTCGCCAAGTCCTCGACCGTCGAATGCAAGAACACGCGGGCCATAATGCACTCGACCCAACGCTCGAGGTTCATGGCGACATCGCGCACGGGTTCTCGGGTGCCAAGTCCAATGTCGGACGGTGCGAGGTAAATCGCATGACCACCGAGTTGCGTCATGCCGACCTCGAAGGTCGTGCGGGTGCGCAAACTGGGTTTCTCGAAAACCATCGCCAAGGATTGCGCCTCGAGCGGTTTTACCCACGGTACTCGCCGCGTTTCATGGCGTGTGCGGTGTCCATCACGGCACGGTACTCGGCGGGCGAGAGGTCGAGGTTGCTTAAAAAAT
>JAYURE010000229.1:0-5417 GCA_043756345.1 Deinococcales bacterium
TCGGATCGGTTTCACCCGCCGAGGCTCGCAACACAAGAATCGGTGTCTGACTTTGATGCAACACACCGTCGGCCACACTTCCTAAAAACATGCGTTCAAGCCCACGCAATCCCTGTGTGCCCATGATGATCAGGTCATGATCCTTGGCGATCTCGACGATGGCTGGGGCCGGATGACCCCGTATGAGTTTTGTTGCAGCCTCGACACCCGCCTCTCGAGCGAGTTCAAGCGCCCAAGTCAACGCCTTGCCCCCTTCACGCTCGAGTACGGCATGCTGTTCGGAGATGACGGGCAAGGCCCAGGTTGAGATCATCCGCTCGACCGCAATGTCAATCACATGCAAAAACGTGATGCTTCCAGCAGTCAGCCTGGCCATTTCGATGCCTTTTCGCACTGCAACCTGACTACACTCGCTGCCGTCGGTGGGAATCAGGATGTGCTGAAACATGGTGTTCTCCTTGTGGACTTTGACTGGGTGGTCGTTCGTTTAAACTCCTGAGACAACGGTTTTGCTTTCCGCTCCTTCGGGCAGTTCACACTCGGCGGGCCAGACGAACGCGCCGTTGGCGTAAGGATCGAGCTTGCTCATGACATCGACCAAATCTTTTTTGTTTTCGCGTTCATCGTCGATCATCAATTCGAGCAATGCCACGTTGTCCGGGTCGTCTTGCAGCAACGGACGCAACTCGTGGTAGCTCTCAACATCGTGGCTTTCCTCGAGCAGCGCGGTGGACAAGCCCTGCCAGGTGCGGCCAGAAAGTTCCAATGGCTCGAGTGGCGGTAGCTTGCCCTCAAAGTGTCGGATCAGCGTCTCGAGCCGTTCGAGGTGCGAGCGTTTGCGCCGCTCGATGTTCAGCAATCGCGTTTGCAATTGCGGGTTGGTCATTGATGCTGCCAAGTGTTTGATCAGCGCCGTCTCGTGAGCCTCCTCGCGGTAGCGTTGCTCGAGCGCATCACGGGCCTGCGAGTGACGATCTGGGACGAGGCCGCGCAGCCAACGGCGCACGCGATCCCGAACCGGGTGTGGTGTTCGGGCATCCAGGTTTTTTCGTGATCGGCGGATGTACTCGCGCAGTTCACCGCTGCGGGCCGGTTCGGTCAGCATCGCGGACGGTAAGGGTTCGTGTATCGACTGGTTGTCGATGCAGACTTGAAAGGTGTAGCGCCGGTCGGCCTCGTCGGTCCATTCGTCATAGCGGTACTCGAGCGTGACCAGTTCGGCTTTCGGGTCCTCCGCGTTCCAGATGGTCTCGAGGGTGGCGTGGCGCATGGCGAATTTCGGGACCATGTGCGAAGGCAACGGTTTGCCTCCGGGAAGTTGTGCTTCGATGATGGTGCTCACTGGATCTCCTTCTGTCCTGCTGGCTCGAGCGTTCATACGCGGTCGGCATGGCGTGGCACACCGGCAAGGCCATCCATTTGTCCCTCGAGTTCGAGCGCCTGATCGCCACGCAGGAATCGCAGCTTCAGGCCGAAACGTTCTCGAAGATCACCGAGCAGATCGCGCAAAGTTTTCTCTTCAACTCCAGCACCGGTCAATGGCGAGATACCCTGAGCCGGGTACACCGCGAAGACATACCCCTGGGTGTCGCACCAGACCGGCAAGCTCGAGCCGTCACCGGTCAGCAGCAGTTCATAGACGTTTCCTTCTTGCAGGGCCGTCAGCGTGGCTTCAGGGCCTTGCACGCCGCGTTCGCGCACCGCCTCGAGCGCAAAAATGTCCGCGTTTCGTTCCGCCGTCTCGAGTGCGGGTTGCGCCTCGGTGAGTACGTTGGCGGCACTCGCATCGCCTGGGGCGTGAAACGATCCGACCAACAGCTTGGTCAGTTCGGAGGTGAGTTGTGCGGTCAGGCTCGAGCGCGATTCTGGCGGACCGGCGATCAGCACTTGATCGAAGTCGCCCGCCTGTCGCAAGGCGGTGAGTTTTTCGACCACGACATTCCAGAAGACTTGATCTTGATGTTCCTCGTAATGGTCATCGTTGATGTTGCGGGCCGGAATGCGCCGCCCGCCCTCGAGCCCGAGCAAGTCTTTCAACTCGAGAATCTCGCCGAGTTGTACCGTGAACAGACGGCCCCAATCGTGATCGGCAAGGACGATCAAACTGCGCGGACTGCTCAACAGTGCCATGTTCAACGGCTCGAGGTCCGGTGCTCCGAAACGCACGGTCTCGGCGAGTTCGAGTTGCAGGTCCATGGTTTGAATGTGCAAATGCCCGTGTTCGTCCCAAACGAAATAGGCACGACTTCGGGTCGCCTGTTGCGCCGAACCGAGATCATCCAAAACCGCCGATGTCAGTGAGTCGGCCAAAGAGTCTGGAAGCTCGAGTTTGGCGAGTTGATTCTTGATCCGAATTCGCAGCGCACCGCCCTGATTGATCTCGCTGGCCGGATTGACATTGCAGATCGCCGTGAGCACGCGGTCTTTAGGCAATTCGCTCGAGAGTGCTTTGAGGCTTTCTTCGTTGAGGCGTTGCGCTGTGAGCATAGGGACTCCTTTTTGATCTGGACGATTTTGATCTATCGAACGAGCGGAATACGAGTTATCTCGAGAAGCGGGAACCTTAGCGAAGCGCGACGTTCGTTTGTTCAGTTCGTGCGTGGATGATTGCTGAAATTGCCTTGTAGACCTCGATCCAGCAGACACCGACGAACGCGGCCAAAGCACACCAGGCAAAGTTCATTGGGGAAACGTGCGCGAAGCCAAACAGGTTTTGAGCCGGATCAAAAAACAACGTGGCAAGCAACAACGCGAACGTCAGTCCGAGCATCAACCAGAGTGTCGGGTTCGGAACGCGAAGAGTTTGGAAGATCGAAAGGGTCAACGAACGGTTGACCAGGGTTAGCAAAATGTTGGACATCACCAACGTCGAGAACGCCAGGGTGCGAACGACCGCCTCGGGTTCGCCGCGTTGCATTGCAAATCCGTACACGGTCAGCACCGCCAAAGCGATCCCGAGTCCCTGCGTGATGCTGCGCCCCAATTCCGAACCGGCAAACAACGTCGCGGTCAAGGCTCGAGGAGCCTGCCGCATCTGGCCCTCCTCGGCGGGTTCGTTCTCGAAGGCAATCGAACAGGTTGGTCCCATCACCAACTCGAGGAAGATGACGTGAATTGGACCCAACAGGTTGGCGATGGGCCAGTTGGCCAGCAGCGGCACCGCGACGGTCAGAACGATGGGAATGTGAATCGAGACGACGTAAGAAACCGCCTTCTTGAAATTCTGGTAGATGCGCCTGCCCTGTGCAACGGCATCGACCATGCTGCTCAGGTCGTCGTTGACGAGAACGAGTGACGCGGCCTGACGTGCGACCTCCGAACCGCGATGACCCATTGCCACGCCGATGTGCGCGGCCTTCAACGCCGGACCGTCGTTGACACCATCACCGGTCATGGCGACCACCTCGCCATTGCGTTTGAGCGCCTGAACGACGCGCAGTTTCGCCTCGGGAAACATTCGCGCAAAGACCGCCGTTTTGGACACCTCGAGTTGCAACGCCGATTCGCTCATCGCCATAATTTGATCGCCGGTCACGAATGATTCGGCATTGGGCAGACCGACCTGACGCGCAATCGCCTGCGCGGTTTCGGGAAAATCTCCGGTGATCATCTTGACGCGAATCCCAGCCTCGACGAAGGCGCGAACGACCGCGCCGGCATTTTCTTTGGGCGGGTTCTCGAGCGCGACCAAACCCAGAAAGGTCCAGTTGAAATCGTCCTGATTGATCGGATAATTGGTTGATGCTTGCGCACCTCGGGCCACACCGAGCACCCGATAGCCCTTGTCGGAAAGTTCCTTGGTCACACCACGAATTCGTTCGGCAATTTCTGGTTCCGGGCGGCAAACGGCGAGCACATGCTCGAGCGCTCCCTTGCCAGCCACGATGATTTCGCCATTTGGTGATTGTCGAACGTGCGTCATCATCGGTGGCGTGCCCGCGAGCGGGTACTCGTGCACCATCGGATACGGAACCTTGGGAATTGAACCGGCCTCGAGACTGGCCGAAACGATGGCTTTTTCCATCGGATCGAACGGGTCGGTTTCGCTGGCCCACCGTGCGAAGGCGAGCACCCCTCGGGCCGAATCGGAGAGTTTTGCCGAGGCATCAAGCACCTCGATTTTTTGGGTCACACCGTCATAAACGCTGCGAACCGTCATGCCGTTTTTGGTGATCGTACCGGTCTTGTCCGCACAAATCACCGTCGCCGAACCGAGGCTCTCAACCGTTTGCGGCTGTTTGGTCAGCACCCCCATGCGACTCAATCGCGCCGCACCGAGGGCCATGAAACTGCTGAAAGCAACCGGAATCTCTTCGGGCAAAATAGACATCGCCAAGGTCAGACCGAACAGCAACGCCGTGACCCAATCTCGAGAACGAAAAAAGTTGAAACTGAATACCAGAATAAAGGCCGCAATGCCAATCCAAGCCATGTTCATGACGAAGCGATTGACCTGAAGTTGCAACGGTGTCTTCTCGCTCGAGATCGATTCGATGCTTTTACCGATCTTGCCCAGTGCCGTTTGCAACCCAACCGCCGTGATGTTGATTTCGGCACTGCCGGTGGTGCTGCTGGTTCCAGCAAAAACCTGATCGCCTCGAGCCTTCGTAACCGAGACCGATTCGCCGGTCAGGATCGATTCGTCCAAGGAAAAATCGTTGCTGTCCAGAATCGCGCCATCGGCCGGAATGCGCTCACCCTCTGCCACCATGACGGCATCACCAACCACAATGGCTTCGACCGCGATGGTCTCGAGAATGCCGTTGCGCCAGACTTTTGTTTTAGGCTGGGTCAGGTCACGCAGGGCTCCCAGGGCTTCGTCGCTGCGTATGGTTTGGTAGATCGAAATGCCCGAGACGAACAGTAGGGCCACCGCCAATGTGAGCGCCTCGGGCATCTCTCCGAGCGCAATGTAAAGGCCACAGGCGACTAGGAGCAGCAAGAACATCGGTTCAGAGACAACCTCTTTGATGGTCGCAAACAAATTCGATCCAGATTTTGCGGCAAGAATGTTTTGACCGTTTTCGGCCCTAGACTTTGCAACCGCCGGGTCAGACAATCCCTGAACGGCCTGCAATACTCGAGGTGCTTCAATCACCGGTGGCATTCAGCACTCCATTCTTTAGAGTTGACCCATTCGGCATCTTGGACGAATTTTCCTGTCGCTTGATCGCCGCATTGTCCAGCCATTCAATACGAACGGTACGGGCATCTCTGTTCAAGTACACGACTTGGGCCGTGACCGAGGCGACCCACTCGAGCGGGATGTAACGGCGTTCACCATCGGCAGAGGCGCGTTTGCCGAGCTTGATGTACTTGTGCTTTTTGATGCCGACCACTTTCCCGATCAGGGTGTCGGTGCCATTGTCTTTGGCGTGAACCAGCATGTCTTCGTGAATTCCCTTGGCAATGTCGTT
>JAYURE010000230.1:0-1999 GCA_043756345.1 Deinococcales bacterium
AACCCGAGCATGTCCATCTCGAGCGTCACCGATGAATTCGCAGGTGGTGTCAGCAACTCGAGCGGTCCGTCCAGATCGATTTGTGGTTCGACCACAGCCGCCGTTTCAGCCGCCGTTATTTCACCAGTCGCCATTTGACCAGTCGCCATTTGACCGTTGGTTTCACTGGTCAGGCGACCCTCATCGACGGCAACCGCCACCGAGATCGCCAGGTTCTCGAGGCTTTCGACTATCGAAGCGTGCGGTGCGGATTCTCCGACGGTGAAATCGAAATGACCTTCGCCCATGGTGGTCAGGCGAATCATGGCGAACTTTCCGGTCAGGCGGCCACATTCGGCATGAATAACCTTGCCTGCCTCCAGGAAGATTGAGCCTCGTTCACCAATGGCGGCTTCAACCTCGAGTTTGCCGGTCGAGAGCGAGGATTTGAGGTAGCCAAGCAAACTAAAAAGTTGGTCTTTTTCGAGCGGTCCTTGGAAGCTGTTGAGTTGACGTGTCACGAAAGGTCGCTTTCTTGAGATTATTTGAACTGGGTCCAAAGCGGTATTGTCTTTAAGCTGGCCTTAACAAAGTCGTGCAGATCAGCACATGACCTGAAAAGTATCGAATCCAGACTCAAAGCTTTCTTACGCGAGGGTAACAACGCTTTTTGCCACCGACTTCTGCGTAGTATCCAGGATGAAACAACTTCCTTGTTGAGTTCCACAAATCTTCGCCGCATTGTGCTTTGTTGATTTGGAAATCGGGAAGTTATTTCATCCCAAGTCCATAGGCACAAAACGATCAGAAACCGATGTGGCTCGAGAAAACACCGAATTTTGGTTTTAAGTACATCCTGGTTTTGGATGTACGCTATGTTAAAATCTTAGATCACAAAAACGCTGTCCAGAACAGCTTTAATTTCTCAAGCAATCAATCGATAATCTAAGTTTTAACTTGGAGATACTTAGACCCAACAAGTTAAAAGCGAACCGTGGCCCGTGACGGCTCGAGGTCGCCCAAACGAAATTCGGGCGGTTCGACATGGATCGTCACGCTCGCGTCTGGCAGGCGTTCCTGGATCGCGTTCTCGATCTCGTCACACAAATCGTGTGCCGCCTGCACGCTCAGTTCGCTGGAAACGATCAAATGAAAATCCACGAATCGGCGCACCCCGGAACTGCGTGTACGCAAATCATGGACCTCGAGATACTCCGTTTTAAACGTCTCGAGCACGGCATGAATCGCGGCGAGTTCGTCGCTGGAAAGCGCCTCGTCCATCAGTCCGCGCAGGCTGTGGCGGATCAAGTCATACCCAGTTTTGAGCACGTTCACGGCCACCAGAATCGCAATCAACGGGTCGAGCCAAGTCAGGCCGCTCAGGGACGCGACCAGCACTCCAAGCAGCACTCCAATCGAGGTGATCACGTCCGACATCACGTGCCGTCCATCCGCCTCGAGCGCAATCGAACGCGAGGCGCGACCGACCGCGATCAAATACCGGGCCAGCCAGAAATTGAGCAGACCTGAGAAAGCAGTGACCAACAATCCGGGCACGCTCAGCGGTAAGACTCGAGGATCAAGCAGGCGTTCACGGGCAGCGACGACGATCAGAACCGCCGCCATACCGACCAGCACGCCCTCGAGCACGCTTGAAAGGTACTCGGCCTTGTCGTGACCATACGGGTGATCCTCGTCCGGTGGTCGGGCCGAGAGCGAAACCGCCCAGGCCGCGAGTGCCGCCGCCGCGATGTTGACCACGCTCTCGAGCGCATCAGAAAGCACACCGACCGAACCGGTCAGCGCGTACCCGAGCAATTTCACACCAAAGACGACCAGACCGCCGAAGAACGCCACGATCACGGCACGGGTTTTTGCGGCTTGGCTCGAGGCAGACATCACTTTCCAAAGTCTAGCGCGTCACAAGGAAGGCAATGTAAAACCGGTTGCGCCCGGGTGCAGCCGTGAAATGGGACTGGATGTTGAACCACAGCCAAGGATGTCTTGAGTGGGCGAGGGG
>JAYURE010000231.1:0-1998 GCA_043756345.1 Deinococcales bacterium
CGAGTTGACCCCGAACATGCCCTTGTTCAAGGTTCAGTTTGGCTTCAGTTGAGGATGGAACCAGATCCTCCGGCTCGAACTCAGTCTGCGCTTTGGGTCGTACCACGATCACGCCTTCCTCGAGCAGCAAGACTTGATCGGCAGGCTCGAGCAGTGCCGGTCGGTGCGTGACCACCAGCACCGTGCGATTTGAGAGTCTGCGCAAAACCTGCACCACTCGAGCCTCACGGTCCACGTCCAAGGTCGCGCTCGGTTCATCCAAGACCAGCACGTCGGCACTCGACAGCAACGCCCGTGCCAAGCCGATCAACTGGCGTTCGCCGCTCGAAAACCGGTGCGGACTTTCACCACCAACCAGCGTGTCGAAACCTTCGGGCAGGCGACGCTCAAGGTGCGTGATGTCCAGGTCGGTCAGCAATTCGCGCAATCGCGCATCGTCGTGTTCATGACCGAGCGTTAAATTCTCGCGCAACGTCGTGGCAAAGATTGGCACATCTTGACGCAAAACAAAAACACGATCACGCACCGTCTCGAGGTTCGCGTCGCCAATCGGCACACCATCCCAGAGAATCCGCCCGGAGTCCGACTCGAGCAAGCGGGCCAGCATCGCCGTGAGCGTGCTTTTACCCGAACCGTTCGAACCGAGCAGCGCCGTGTAAGAGCCACGCTCGAGCCGCAGATTCACATCGCGCAAAATCGGGCGTTCCGGCACGAACCCGAAGCGCACGTGCTCGACCTCGAGCGCCGTGGTCAACGGTTGCAAATCCAAACCGTGCGAGTGTTCCGCCGGAAGCTCGAGCACCTCGGCCAACCGGTCCGAGGCGACGATACCCTCTTGGAAGGCCGTGACGGTGCCGGTCAAATGCGAGAGCGCCCCCAGCGCGTTGCCGGTCAGGGCGTTCGCCGCCACCAACTGCCCGACCGAAAGGTTCATCGAAAGCACCTGCGTCGCGCCGTACCAGAGCGTCAACAGGCTGCCTAGATGCCCGAGCAGCCCGAAGACAGACGACCCCCACGAATTGAGACTGACCGAACGCCAAGAAATGTCCATCAGGCCCGAAACCAAATTGCGCCCCTTCCCAAACGCCCAGTCCTCGCCCCGCGCCGAACGCAACGCCGGAAGCCCCTCAATGCCTGCCAGCACGAAACTCGAGACCTCGGCACTCTTGCGCAACTCCTCACGGCTGATCTGTCGCAAACGCGGCGAGAGGATCAACAGGTACGCGAGTTGCAAGGGAATGTTCAGGCTGGCGACCAGCGCGAGTTTCGGATTGTAAATCAGCAGCAAAATCACGCTGACCAGCAAGGCCATGATGCTCGAGGGAACCTCGACCGTGCCTTGAAGCAGTACCGCCCGAATTTTGGAGAGGTCGGAAAAGCGCGACAGCAAATCCCCAGGCAATCGCGTTTCGGCGGCACGCAACGGCAAATGCAACAGGTGATCGAGGTAGCCCAGGTGCAAACGGTAATCGAGGCGCATCGCCAAAAAGCTCGAGGTCAGACCACGAGAAACCTCGAAGATGGTTTGAATCCCGGAGAGCAAAAAAATGGCGATCAGCAAGGACGGCAGCAGCATTTGTTCGCGGAAGGTCAGCACGCGGTCAAACATCACCTGCGACAAAATCGGACTGACCAAGCCCAGCAACGTGAGCGCCAATGAAGCTGCACCAACCTCGAGCAACGCGCCACCCGAACCACGAAAATGTGACAGGTGCGCCAGCAATCCCGGCAGGCCACGCTTGCCGACGAAACGCCCACGCTCAAAGCGCACGCTCGGTTTGAGCCACAACAGTTTGCCCGTCCAATGCGCCTCGAGGAGCGCCGCCGAGAACCAGACGTTCTTGCCCTCCGCAGGATCACCGATCAGAAAGCCGCGCTTGCCGATTTTCCACAAGACCACCCAATGCCGGTGATCCCAATGCAACACCATCGGTAACTCGAGCGTGCGCAACCCAGCCAAGTCCGCCTCGAACGCTTTGCTGTCACACTCGAGTTTCT
>JAYURE010000232.1:0-1998 GCA_043756345.1 Deinococcales bacterium
TCGTGCGCGACCTGCACGAACCGAACGCCGTCAATCCACTCCCGGTCCTCGAGCGTGTCGTGCGCGAACTTGAACGTGCAGGTCAGCACCGTGCCGCGAAAGTTTTTGCCCGTCCGGTCCTGTCTCGAGCCCGCGCTTTCGGCACGCACCTGCTGTCGTTGGACGTGCGCGAATTCTCCGGGAAACTCGAGCTTGCCGTGGCGCAAATGCTCGCCCAATCCGGCGTGACCGATCACTACTCGAGCCTGCCAGAGATGGAACGGGTCGCGCTCCTGGAACGCGAACTCGCCACGAACCGCCCGCTGCTGAATCCGTTCCAGCCTCGCCCGGAAGACATCGCCTGGGCGCTCGAACCGCTCGAGGCGATCCGTGAAGCGCGAGAACGCACCGGCACGGACGCCTTCGGGCATTACGTGATCTCGCACGCCGAAAGCGCCAGCGACGTGCTCGAGGTGCTGATCCTGGCACGTGAGGCGGGCGTCAAAGAAATCGATGTCTCGCCGTTGTTTGAAACGCTCGAGGATTTGGAGGCTGCGCCAGCCGTGATGGAATTGCTCTTGAACAACCGCGTCTACCGGGCGCACCTGGGGGATCGCGTTCAAGAAATCATGATCGGGTACTCGGATTCCAACAAAGAGGCCGGATTCCTGGCCGCGAACTGGGCCTTGTACACTGCACAAGAGGCCCTGACCGTCGTGCTCGAGCGCCACGGCGTTCCGCACCGCTTCTTTCACGGACGCGGCACCAGCATCGGACGTGGCGGCGGTCCCGCCGCTCGAGGCATCCTGGCGCAACCATCGGGCACGATTGGGCGCGGCCTGCGCTTGACCGAACAGGGCGAGGCACTCGCGGACCGTTACGCCAACCCGCAACTCGCCAAACGCAACCTCGAGCAATTGGTCTACGCACTCGTGTTGGCTGCCGCCGAACCGGTGCGCGAATGGCCGCAACATTACCGTGACGCGCTCGAGGCTGCCGCGAATGCCGCCCGTGCCGCTTATGAGGGTTTCGTTTTCGATCCGGGCTTCATCACCTTCTTCGAGGCCGCCACGCCAATCAATGAAATCTCGAGCCTGCGCATCGCCTCACGGCCCGTGCGTCGCCCCGGCAAACCCAGCCTCGAAAATTTACGTGCGATTCCCTGGGTGATGAGTTGGACGCAAACCCGCGCCAACCTGCCCGGATGGTACGGCCTTGGGGCGGGACTCGAGGTGATCGAAGCGCGGCAACCCGGACTGGCGGCGGAAATGTACCGTGAATGGCCGTTCTTTCGAAGTTTGCTCGACAACGCGCAAATGAGCCTCGCCAAATCCGACATGGGCTTGTTCCAACGCTACGCCAGCCTCGCCGAAGACCGCACGCTCGCCGAACGCCTCGTGCTCGAGTTTGAAAAAACCGTGCAACTCGTCACGGCAGCCACAGGCACGGCCTTGCTCGAGACGGAACCGGTTTTGAAACGCAGCATTGACCTGCGCAACCCTTACGTGGACCCGATCCATCACGTGCAAGTCGAACTCCTGCGCCGGTATCGATCCAGGCCCGCCGACCATCCAGACCGGCCCAACCTCGAGCGGGCGTTAATGCTGTCCATTCAAGGGATTGCGGCGGGGTTGAGGAACACGGGTTGAGGGTTAAGACCGCGTACAGCTAACAATGGATTTCATGTAAGGAGCGCAATGACAACACTCACGCAACTTCTTGGGGCTGGGAAACTTCGAGCGCCACAATTGAGTATTGGAGATGTTTTTAGTTTTTCGGATGCGCTCAAGCAACGTGGTCTTGAAAATATCCGTGATGGAGATATCAAGAAAACATTGGTCTCGCCAAAGGCAAACCTTGTTTTTGATGTAGAAAATGTTAAAGATTGGCGCAGGTTAAGCGAGGAATTCCTAAAAGCTTTAGTACTTGATTAGCGTTGCGCGTAAGCTGCCGCCAGCGCATCAAATCCACTCGAACCGGATAACTTCGCCGACTCAATCACGCTCTTATAAGCCATCA
>JAYURE010000233.1:0-1994 GCA_043756345.1 Deinococcales bacterium
CAGGCGCGATTGTGCTCGAGAACCGTCACCTGCCAATTCTGGAGGTGAACGCCGGATACCCAAACGCGCCCAATCAAATCCTCGAGATCAAACACTTCTATGCGGCCCGTGGTCGGCCCACCTGTCTGATCCTGCCTGAAGGTTCGCGTTTGGAACTCGAGGCGAGCAACGCACAGTTCGTGCCGCACGCCGGATTTGCCGTGCTCGAGTGTGAACCCGATTTCGAGCCGGACTGGATGGTCATGCCGATCATCGAGCAGGTCAGTTGGGGTGCGGCCCGAAGTCTGGCAAAAACCTGGTGTGATTCGGTCGGTGCAAAAGGTTGGGAGGTCAGCAGCTCGAGCGAAATTGCCCGAATCATGCCCAGCAATCCAAACGTGTTGGCCTATCTCGCACTCGAAAATGACCGTGTGATCGGCGTGGGACTTGCACTCGAGGGCGCAATTCATTGGCTGGCCGGTGATCCGAGAAGCAAAGTCGCCATCGCCAAACGAGCCGCTTTTGACATCAGCGCTCCAATGCAATTCAGCGTCCCTCTCGAGTATCTGTCTGACTTCTCAACCATGCCTCAACTCGAGCGTTACGTAATCTGGATCGAGACTTCAAGCGCATGACTCGAGCAACCGTGACCTTCTCACCCATCCTCATCAGCATTGACGAGAATAATGTCATTCAGACCTGTGCGATCAACCCGCACACCCGAGGTGAGTTTTTCTGACACGTGAAATCTGGCTCCCATTTATTGTTCTGACCATCCTCGGCATTGGTTTATTGTCCGTCTCGAGCGTTGCACCCAGCCCGGACGTGTTTCAGAAGCAATTGATCGGTGCTGGCATGATGCTGCCCGTGTTTGGCCTGTTGATGTGGGTTGGTCGTCCAAGGCTTTATGCCGTTGCACTGCCGTTGTACGGGATCGCGCTGGGATTGCTTGTTCTGACCATGGTTGCTGGCACTGAAGTCAACGGCAACCGCAACTGGCTCGGACGCGGTTTTTTTCAATTTCAACCGCTCGAGTTTGCCAAGATCGCTCTGATTTTGATGCTGGCACGAACCTTACGCAAACCTTTCAAGTCCTGGCGAGAGTACGGCCCACTCGGTTTGATCGTCTTGCCGATGCTCGGCTTGGTACTGGTCGGCACTAGCGATTTAGGTGGAGCCCTGGTGCTGGCCTTCACCGTGTTTGGCATGATGCTGGTTCGTGGCATTCCCTGGCAGCACCTGCTGGCCGGTGTGCTGGTTTTGGCGGTGCTGGTGCCTACGGTGCTCGTGCCAAGGCTTGCGCCGTATCAACGCGACCGATTGACCACGTTTATCAATCCGGCCAAAGACCCTCGAGGTAAAGGCTATCAACAATTGCAGGCCATGATTGCCATCGGTTCTGGCGGTTTGACTGGCAAGGGTTACCAAAAAGGCAGCCAAGCCCAGGGTGGTTTCATCCCCGAAGCGCACAACGACATGATTTTCCCAGTCTGGGCCGAAGAGCAGGGGTTTGTCGGTGCAACCCTGTTGATCCTTGCGTATGCTTTTTTGTTTTGGCGCATGAGCATCATGGGCTTTGAATGTCCGTCCGACACCGACCGGCTCGTGATCGGCGGGGTAATGGCGATGCTTGGCTTTCAAGTCCTCGAGAACTTGGGGGCGGCGCTCAGTGTGGCCCCACTGACCGGTCTGACGCTGCCGCTGGTCAGTTCTGGCGTCTCGAGCCTGCTGGCGGTTTCTTTGGCCCTCAGCGTTATTTACGTGGTGCATCGGGATCGCTTCAATGAGTTCGGTTAAGCATTGAGGACCCGGCTCGAGACTCGGCTGTTTGATCGGTTTTGAGGGGCGGGTTAAACTCGCTCGAGAAAATCGTGTGCTGATCTGACTGGCACATTTGGGGGAACCTGCGTTGTCAAAAAACCTTTTGCGCCTGACACTTTCGATCCTCTTAACGCTCAGCATCATTCCGGCCCTGCTGATGGCCTGGCAACGGATTCAATTCGAGCGCAGTTACA
>JAYURE010000234.1:0-1993 GCA_043756345.1 Deinococcales bacterium
AAGCATCGATGGAGTCTGGACGAACGCTGGAAACTTGAAGTTCCTGTCCGGTCCCTCGATTGCCATCAGCTTGTCCGAGAATCGCGTGTTGTATTACCAGAAAACCAAAGCAGAACTGTTCGATTTCATAAATGGCTCGAGCAAAGAACTCAAAAACCTGCCAAATACAACGAATGGATGGTCCAAACTTCCCGATCAGAAGCTTGTCACGATCATCAGCCCAACCAGCGGAATCGTTTTTGATCCGTTGACTGATACGGCCACAACGGTCAATACAACCACCATCAATGCGCAGACCGGAAATCTTCCAACTGTGGTAGCGCAACTTGATAACAACACCCTGATGGTTCTCGATTACGCTTTAGCATTAACACTTGGTACTTACGATTATCCCTCGTTTAAGTACACCAAAACCGGTGAACTTCCCCTGGAAAACAATATTGGTATTGCTCCTTTGTTTTTTATTGGTTTGACCAAAGAAAAAAATGCGCTGTTCCTCAGTAACGACTACCGATATGTGATCGTTAATCCAAGAACTGGTAAAGTTGTTAGCAGCGTAGCGCAACCCGTTGAGTTCTGCTTAAACTCGGGTAGGTACAATGGTTTTCCTCAATTTGGACTGACTGCGCTTTTGCCAAACGATCATTTTTTGCGGGTTGGTGGGGCTTTCGGCAGGGGGGGTGCCGTCAGTACCGTTTGCGATTACGACCCGGCGACCAATACGTACAAACTTGGTACTTTGAACCAACGCAGTTATGGTCAATCCTTTTTGCTGACGAACAATAAAGTGCTGGTGCTCGAGCAGGGTGCGTCGCTTCCGGTGGATTGCTGTGGCAAAACTAATGAAGGCCGTGCCGATCTTTACGATCCAAGCACCGCCACCTCACAACTCAGTACGCCGTTCAATCAACCCCGTTTGTTTCAGGCTTCCACGCAACTCTCCGATGGCCGTGTCGTGATTGCCGGTGGTTCCAGCTTTGCTCCAGTCAGCGGATTGGAAACACCTCTTTCGAGCATCGAAATTTACACACCGTAACCCCTGAGCCTTCATCTCGAGTCACACCAACCCCCACCCCGGTTCTCGAGGGTGGGCTTTTTCATCATTTCTTGGGCCTCGAGTCACGATCCAGCCCGAGTTGGGCGTTGTGCGGTATCGTGCTGGCTCAATACTTTCCCAACCTCAAGTATTGGATCATGCTTCTCACCGTGGCTTCAGAAGCCAAATCTGCGCACAGTGAACACTCAAACCGATACTGGGCATGATTTGCCCCAGTCCAAACCTCTGGAGGCTTCATGCTCAAATCCATCCGACCCCTCGCCCTGCTCGTGCTGATCTTCTCGAGCATCCTGTTTTCCCCGACGTTCATCCAACCCGCTTTGGCCCAGCAAGCCAACGTGACCGGCCCGCTCGAGGATATCCTGATCGAAGGCACCGATGACGACGTGCTCAAAGGGCGAATCAAGATTTCTTTGGATGTCGAACCGGGCAGCCCAGCCGAAAACGTGCAAGCCGAAGCGATTCGCACCCGCGTGCTTGAGCTTGGACTCTTCAGCGATGTCAAAGTCGAAGTGCGCATCACAGATGGCAAAAATTACTTGGTGATCACCGTCACACCCAACCCGAAAATTGGCAGCATCGAAATCAAAGGCGACACGATCTTCGACGTGCCACGCCTGAAAGCCGTGCTCGAGGAACGCTACACGCTCGCGCCAGGTGTGATCCTCGATAACGCCCGACTCGAGGAGGCTCGCGTCGCACTGGGACAGATTTACCGTCAGAATTTTTTGCCATTCGCACCCGAAATCAAACTCGAGGTTGGCAAGCCCGGCACGGATGGCGCGGTCACAGTCACGTACACGGTCAACGCCAAAGCGAAACTCAAATCCGTCACGGTCGAAGGCGCGACGCTCGTGCCGGTCAAAGACATTGAAGCGGCGTTCAAAGCCGTTTTGGACAAAGGCGAGTTCAACGTTGAACTCTACCAGCAAGCGC
>JAYURE010000235.1:0-1993 GCA_043756345.1 Deinococcales bacterium
ACCGGTTGCGGGCTCGAGTTTCACGAAACTGACCTTGGACGAACGTTGGAACGGCATCGTCGTGATCGGCATCACGATTGCCGTGATCGCCGTTCTCGAGTTTGTGGCACGGTACGCCTTCAATTACCTGCTGACCTGGATGGGCCAGAATGTTCTGTTCGATGTGCGGGCCGATCTGTTCGCCAAATTGCAACGCCTGCCACTAGCGTACTTTGATCGCAACCCGGTCGGACGCCTTATCACTCGAGTCACATCTGATGTGGATGCGATCAACAATTTTATTACCGATGGCCTGATGACGATGGTCTCGAGCATTTTTGTGGTCACAGGCACGGCAATCTTGATGTTCTTGTTGAATCCCAAACTCGCACTGGTGACACTCGCGGTTGTACCAATCTTATTCGCGGCACTGCGGTTTTTTCAAACACAATTTCGTTTGGCCTACCGTGAAATTCGCATCAAGCAGGCGATTGTCAACACTTACCTGAACGAAAACATCACCGGCATGGGCACCGTGCAAATCTTCAACCGCGAGGCGCGGAACAAACGCGATTTCGATATCCTCAACAAAGACTTTCGTGGTGCGTACTTAAATTCTGTCAAGTGGTACTCGTACTTTTTTCCAACCGTCGGCATCATCGGTCAGTTCGCGCTGGCGATCGTGATTTGGGTCGGCGGTGGCGATGCCGTCAGTGGCGCGGTCACGATTGGCACGCTGTATGCTTTCACGCGCTACGTCTTCGACTTTTTTCACCCGCTCGAGGATTTGTCTAACGTTCTGAACACCTTGCAGGCGGCCATGGCGAGCGCCGAACGCATCTTCGGAGTTCTCGACGAACCCGAAATTGTCAATGACAAACCCGACGCGAAAGTGCTCGAGGGTGGTTTCCGTGGCGAGGTTGCGTTCAAAGACGTTTGGTTCTCGTACAAACCGGTCGGCGAGGAAGTCACGGCACAAGATTGGGTTTTGCGCGGCATCAACTTTCATGTCAAACCTGGCGAGAGTGTGGCCTTCGTTGGTGCGACCGGTGCGGGCAAAACCAGTGTGATCAGTTTGATCTCGAGGTTTTACGACATTCAACAGGGCAGCGTCACCGTCGATGGCGTGGATGTACGCGATTACCGGCAGCGTGATTTGCGCAAACACATCGGCGTAGTTTTGCAAGATGTCTATCTTTTTTCGGGCACGTTTGAGAGCAACCTGCGCATGAACGACGAAAGCATTCCGTTCGAGCGCATCGTGCAGGCCTGCAAGTACGTCGGCGTAGACGAATTCATCATGAGCCTGCCCGATGGGTACAAAACCGAAGTGCGCGAACGTGGCGCGACACTCTCGACCGGTCAAAAACAATTGCTGGCCTTTGCTCGAGCCTTGATTCAGAATCCAGATATTTTGCTGGTGCTCGACGAGGCCACCGCAAACATCGATACCGAATCCGAATTGCAAATTCAAGATGCGCTCGCCAAAGTCATGCACGGTCGGACCAGCATCGTGATTGCGCACCGGCTTTCAACCATCAAAAATTGTGACCGAATCATCGTCATGCGCAAAGGCAAAATTGTTGAGGAAGGCAACCACGCGCAATTGCTCGAGCAGAACGGGTATTACGCGAAGCTCTACAAATTGCAGTATGCCGATCAGGAATTGATTGGGTCGTAATCAGTAAGGCAAGCGCAACATCAGCATTGGTTTGAAAACAGGCATGAATTGATCCTCGCTTCGAGGGCGAACACAGGGTTCGCCCCTACAGACAACAGATTTTAGTAGGGGCGAACTCCATGTTCGCCCCCGCCAGAACATCAAATTGCTCCCGAACTTCCTGAGGCAGCAACTTTTCGATATCCATCAGTGTGCGTAATCCATGACAAGCACTCGAGTCTGATCTGGCAGCATTGATGGACTGAGTTCGACCTCGCTCGAGCAGGCAAAATCAAGTTGTGAATCATCGAAATACTCGAGGAAGCTTTCGATCCAGACCGTGTTGCGCGGTTT
>JAYURE010000236.1:0-5388 GCA_043756345.1 Deinococcales bacterium
CTCGAGATGGCAACGGGTCAGGAACCTCTGTCATTTGGGACGGGTTCCTGACCCTCGAGCATTACAAGATCTTGGAGATTCCTTGATTGAACCCGATCCGCTTCGGTTGGCCGCAAATCACGAACGGTTCACGAACGATTCACGACCATCTCCGGCGATCAGCGCAAGATTTCGTCGATCTCTTTCTTGGCTTGGTCGGCGGCGGCCTGCGGGGTCTGGCCTTGCAGCAGGGCACGCTGAAGCATGTTGTTGACGGCCTTGGTGATCTCGGCGAAGCGGGTCGAGCGGACGGTGTACTGACCGCGCTTCATGTCTTCAAGGAAGACGTTCAAGAACGGCGTGTCTTTCGCAACTTTGCTGTCTTGCCAGCCGAGGCGCGGTTGGACGTACCCGGCCTTGTCGAGCCATTGCTCACCTTTGGAGGATAGGAAGCTGAGCCATTTCCAGGATTCGGTTTGCTGTTTGCTGGCGGCGTTGACCGACCAACCCCAGGCGTAAAGCAGGGTTACGGGTTTGCTGGGGTTGACCTGTGGCAATGGCACGACTTTGAACTTGCCCCAGACGGGTTTTTTCTCGAGCGTCGGAATGGCCCACGGTCCGCTGATCCAATGGCCGAGCGTGCCCTGCGCGAAGTCCTCGTTCGGGGTCAACGGGTCGTACTTGCCGGAGTTCTGGTCGCCGGTTTTGTACTTGGTGATCAATTCCGAGTAGGTCTTCAAGGCCGCGACCGCCTTGGCCGAGTTGATGGTGCTGCTCTTGCCGTCGGCGGCCAGAACCGAGGCACCGTATTGGCGCAGCAACGGCTCGAAGGTGATCTGTGCCCAAACGTCGCCGAGCTTGGGGACGGGCCATTTGAAGCCTTCGACTTTCGGGTTTGCTTTCAGGTTGGCGATCTTGCGCGAGACCCTGGCGAGGTCGGCCCAAGTTTTGGGTGCGTCCTTGTCTGGATTCAGGCCCGCCTTTTTGTACAGGTCGGTGTTGATGAACATGCTGAAGGTGTTGAACTCCATCGGAACCTGGTAGACCTGGCCATCGAAGGTTGAACCCTCGAGGCTGCCGAACAGCCAGCCTTTTTTCATTTCGTCCATCGATTTGAAGCCGAACCCGGCGGGGTCCACCGGCGCGAGTTGCTTCTGATTATGGTACGTCAGCAGGTCGCCGTCAAAAAGATCGAAGGCATCCGGGCCGGTGCCGGTGGCGAGCGCCGCTTTAAGTTTGGTCAGGTACTCGTCGGTCGGAAAGCTTTGGTAGTTGATCGTGACGTTCGGGTTGGCCTTTTGGTAATCGGCGATCAATTCCTTATTGTAGGCGATCATCGGTGGGTGGCTGTGCGTCCAAAACTCGAGCGTGACCTTCTCGGATTGCGACAGGCCGTGCGTGGTTAGGGCGGCGGCGAGGGCGGTGATGGTCAGTGCGGCGGTCGTGCGTGCCTTCATAAAAACCTCCTGGTGGATCGTGTGCGGCGGGTCGTCAGCGTCTGTGTGTCGATCATCTGTCATCCCCCAGTTTTGTTCTCTACTCGAGGGCTAGCCTTGCGGAACCGAAAGAACTGAGGCTCGAGCCTGCCCTGAACGGCGGGGATCATCACTGCCTATTGAGACCGTTGAATCTGCGTTTGATTCCCCCTTCTCGGCGCTGGAATCGGTGGATGCCTGAAACCATTCGCACCGTTTGGCTGAGCCGCTTGAATTTGATATAACAGTTTATAACATATGACAACTTAATTCGACAAGTCTGATGTTGACTTGTGTTCACACGAACGCTAGAGTCCTTCCAGGAACACAAGAAAAAGACTGTGACGAACGTGAAAAACGACACTCCCAAGACTGACACCAAGCTCATCACCGAACACAGGCGAGCAATCATCGCGGGCCTGGTCAGCGATCAGGGCGCAGCCAGTTCAGAGGAACTCTCCTCGCGTTTCGGCGTGACCCACATGACCGTCTACCGTGACCTCAAGGCGCTCGAGGCCCTGGGAAAGCTGCGGGCCGTTCGCGGCGGCGCAGTCCGCAGCACCCCCAACCCTGCGGGCGAACCGCTGTACTTCGCCAAACGCCAAGTCAACCAAAGCCTCAAAGAAAACATTGCCCGTTACGCCGCCAACCACTTCGTGCATGACGGGGACAACCTGATTCTCGAGGCGGGCACAACCGTCGTGGCGATGGTCAAACACCTGCGCCACGCGAACCTGACGCTCGTCACCAACGGTTTGGAAACCGTCAACGAAACGACCTCGCTGCTGCCCGCACTGACCGTCATGAGTTGCGGCGGCATCCTGCGCGAAGTTTCACACACCTTCGTTGGACCGCAGGCCGAGGACTTCTTTCGCGGCATTCGCGCCCGCAGCCTCTTCCTCGGCGCGACCGGCCTGACCAGCCAAGGCATCACCGATCCGAACCCGCTCGAGATTCAAGTCAAACGCGCCATGGCCGCAAGCGCCGAACGGGTCGTGCTGCTGCTCGACTCGAGTAAATTTGGGATTCGTTCGCTCGCACCGCTGCTGACCCTCAACCAGCTTCACGCCGTGGTGACCGACAATGGCGCGACCAACGCGGACCTCGAGATGCTGCGCACGGCGGGTCTCGAGGTTCACATCGCCGACTGAGGAACGATCATCCCTACCTCGTTAAGTACATCCTGGTTTTGGATGTACGCTATGTTAAAATCTTAGATTACAAAAATGTTGTCCAGGACAGCTTAAAATTTTTAAGAAATCTATTGACGATCTAAGTTTTAACTTGGAGATACTTAGTTGGGGTTTCGTGGCCGGGTGCCAGGGATGATGATCCGTCAGAACCGTTGTTTGATACCGTCCGAGGCGCTGACCTCAAACTGTCCAATTCCCAAATTCGTCGGTGTTGGTGCCCGTGGCGGCGGCACGTTCCCAGGCGGCGTAGACATCGGCATCGGGCACATTCAGGGACTCACCGACAGAACGGATCGCTGCTGCATCGTAGCGATCCGTTCTGTCGGTGATCCGCGAGTGAAGGTATGCGAACCGATCATTGCTGGGTGTGGCTGAACTCATCCGACCGCCTTGAACTCGAGCCCAGCCAGCCGAGCGAACTTCTTGAGTTTCGAGATTTGATGCCCCACACCCAGCGCGACATGATGCGTCGGTCCCTGCTCGCACCAGGCATCCTTGAACTCCGCTGGATCGAGCGAAAATTTAAGTCTCGAGTTCGTGTTGCCAATCTGTAACCTCGAGCCGGGAATCGATTCACCCTCTGATGCCAGCAGTTTCAGGTTGCCGTCCGCCGTTTGTGTCACACCCAGAATCGTCACTGGACCATGTTTGACGCTGAACTCAACGCTGATGCCGTAACCGCGTTTGCCGTGATACAACCCCAACCCGCGCAGGATCGGTTTCGCATCGCTGATCGCCACGTGACCCGGACCGTCGTGACCCATCATCACGAAATTCTCGAGGAAATCCATCGCGTAAAACTCGGTGTACGATCCGCCCGCGCCGAAGGCATCCATGATCTTCATGGCGAGACAGGTTTTCAAATCACCCTCGCCCGCCGCCGGAATGCCTCGAGCGGTCAGCAGGGAATTGCCGACGATCAGGCCGGACCAGATTTGCTCGAAGATGTTGCCATTCAAACCCCGGTAATAATAGGTCAGACCATCAAGGTTGAAAGATTCAACCATGCGATCCAGGGCGCAGGCGACTCGAGAAGACCACTCGAACGATTCATCGGTGACTGGAACTGAAATCTTGTCTCTGCCCGGTTCAGCGATGTCGAAGGTGTTTCGGATCTCGAGTTTTTTCGCCTCGAGTTCGCCATCCGTGACGGCCTCGAGACACGCCTGCAAATCCTCCATCTCGAGAATTTCAACGTGCGCTCCAGTCTGTGCCGTGACCATCGTGAAGTCCGAGTACATGTCCATCATGCCCGGATACGTGTGTCCAAGAAAACCGATCCGTGACCTCGAGAGGGTACGTTTGACGGTGGCGGCCCGCACCCAATCGCTGATCTGATTCCAAGCTCGAGCGTCATCGAAGAGCATTCCCGAGACGACGTTGAATTGAATCCGGGCTCGGGCGAAGGCGTTACTGATTTCGGGCACGCAACAGGCACAGCAGGATTCGAGCCACAATCCGGTGTCGGTGTTCTCGTAATCGAGCGCGGCCACCGGTTGCAGATTCAAGACCAGCACGGGTGCTCGAGTTCGTTGCACCACCGGCAGGACCGTGCTCGAGGTGGCATACGTGCCGACGTAACAGATCAGCAAATCCAAGTCGGATCGGGCAAACAGGTCGCTGGCGGTTTGGGCACTCGGATGGCTATCCACCAAGCCTGCACTGATGACCTCGCCGCCCGCCTGCTCGAGTTGCGTTTCAACGTGATGTTGAAAACCCTCGAGTTTGTCTTTGAGTCCTGCGAACTGATTCCAGTACGCCTCGAGTCCAATGCCGAACACACCGACGCGGGCCTTTGTGTCTGGTTTGCGATTCATGCTGACCTCCGTTCAGGTGGGGAAACCACCATGCTGCTCAATGTGGCTTGTCAGGGTCAGTTGCAACGGCCCAAACAGACCCGCTTCGATCTGATGCTCAAAAACGTAGGGGGTGGGCGTGTCGGACAGGTGGTTCGCAAGCGTGTTGGCGACCAGAATCTCGATGGTGTTCGTGCCTGGGCGCAGAACGGTGGTCACGTCGAGTTCCCACGGCGCGGTGATACAGGTTCCGGCATGCTGCCCATTGATCTGGACTTCGGCTACCGCCACGACTTTACCCAGGGATAAGTGGGCTCGAGTGCCGGGTTGCACACGTTCAAGGTCGAAGCTGTTGCGATACCTGACCGCGCCAGAAAACCCGGTCAGGCCGATGTCTTGCCAGGAGCCGAGTGGGGCACGTCCGATTTCCGTCTCGAGTTGGATCGGCTCGGCGAGGACGGCACCGCCGAAATAGCCGGGGGCGGCCTCAATGCGAAGCGCGAGCGTGGTCGCTTCGGCCTGCGCTGACCCGACTTCCAGGCGGTATCGTCGCGCATCTTGGGTGTGCGTGGCGGAAGGTCTGGGTTCTTCGTGGACCACAAGTGGAGCACCACCCAACCACGCGCTGAGCGAACCGCGTGCCGTCACCCAGAGGCGTCGCGTGCCGGGAGGTGCGGTGCAGCGCAACCATTGCGCCCTCGGTTGGTCGTGGACCCGGTGGTTAAAACGCACGGAGTCCGTGCCCTGGAACCAGCGCAGTGCCAACGGGTCAAGGTCGGTGCGCGACTGGCTCGAGCCGATGACCACGAAAGCCCGTACCCTTTGTGCCGATTCGAGCTTGAGGCGCAGCATCAGGCGGTTGATTCCCGGTCGCGTCGGCGTTTGCGCATCACGGGAGGGGGCGCTGTAGTCGGGAATGTCCCAAGGGGGCAGCTTGCCCGCGCC
>JAYURE010000237.1:0-5377 GCA_043756345.1 Deinococcales bacterium
CGCCACCGCAAGCGCTGAACAACAAGCCA
The DNA here is from genome assembly GCA_043756345.1 of Deinococcales bacterium. GTDB lineage: Bacteria > Deinococcota > Deinococci > Deinococcales > JAAFIG01 > JANOWZ01. The sequence goes on from JAYURE010000237.1 coordinate 30, forward strand.
AGACTGAACACAACCGAGCGTTTCACGTGGTTCATGGTGCCTCCTGAATCTCGAGCGAAAAGTTTTGAGAACGTGCGTTGGTCGCTGGAATCTACAGGCTCAGTGTGAGGAAGAATTCAGAATCATATGAGTGACACGCATTTTTGAGATCACACTTTGTAGTCCAGGCTTGGTTTTATCGCCGGGCTCGAGTCGTTTTTGCCTGCGAATTTAGCCTTCAGATGGCGAACAGATGGCGAACTCGCTCGAGCCAATCAACTGACCAACCTGAATGGATGATCTCAGAGAACGTCTCAATCCGAATCGGGTTTCAACCCAGACCATCGCGCAGCAATTCGCCCAAACGTGACAGGCACCTCGAGTATTTCTTGGCGTAACCACCATGCCGGTACGACTCTGGAAATAGAGTCTCGAGTTCGCAACCGGAGGCCAAAAACTTGATTTCACGGTCGTAAAGTTTGTCCACGAAATGCACGAATCGCAAGGCATCATCTTGCTTCAAGATCGGCTCGAGATCACGCACGAACACGGCATTGACACCCTCGAGCAATCCGGCGTACCGAATCGGATGTAAACGCGCAAGATGCGTGTTCAGGGTTTGGAAATTCTCGAGCGCCTTGACACCGCTGAAGGCCGCGAATTCTTGCTCGAGCGATGCTGTATCGCATGGGTGCGGCGCGGGAAGTCCTTCACGGTGACGGTAGTCGGGGCCATCGATTCGCAGTGCATCAAAATGTCCGGCGATGCTTTGAATCTCGCGTTTGAAATCGTCCGCATTGAAACGTCCCAAGCCCAACTGTGTCGGCAAGGTGTTCGAGGTCGTGACCACTCGCGTTCCTTGTGGAATCAACTGTCCCAAAAACCTCGAGACGACCAACGTGTTGCCAACATCGTCCAACTCGAATTCGTCTATGCACAGCAGCTTTGCTTTGCTGAACGCCGGGACCGCTTTTCCCATGCCGAGTGCGCCAATCGCAAAGACCAATTCGGCGAAACTCAGAAAGTATTTTGGTCCGTCAAATTCGTGCCAGGTCGCCGCCAACAAATGCGTTTTGCCGACGCCGAAGCCACCATCCAAATAGACGCTGGGTTGTAATTCCGGTTTGGATTTCGTCAAGCCAAACCATGAAAAACTTTTTCTCGAATTCTCACCCTCGAGCACGAACGACGCCAGCCGCGATTTCGCCTTGTGTTGGCTGCTGAATTCCTCGTTCGGACGGAAATTTGCAAACCGCACCAGTGCAAACCTTGGCGGAGGCTCGAAATGCTCGAGCAATTGTTCTGGCGCAACCGGCGCGTCCCGTTCGCTGAGTTGAATGACTTGATGGATTCCTGCCGTCTGCATCACGCGCAAGGGTAACACGCCAAGATTGGGACTCGAGGTGCTGCGATACGATTCCGTAACCAAACCCAAAACCCATCAAAGCTCTGCCGCAGCGGTCAAGCGTGCTCGAGCTGCACTCGACCCGAGCCTTACTTGAACGCACCTAGGTTGAAGTTGACCTTGAAGGCACAATCACTTTCTGCCTCGGTACGAATCAAGATTGGCAAGGTTCCTGTCGGCGTGGCGCGACCTTTGGACAGATCGAAGTAGTAGACCATCGTTCCGGCCCACGTGCCGCCCTGTTGCGCCCAATCGTCCAAAAACGTGATCTTGTATGGCGCGATCACTTGGGTACTCGAGTCGAGTGCGCCCACCTGGTACGCATCACGCAGAGTGTCCTTCGCCAAACCCTCGATTCGCATGAACACACGAAGATGACCGTCTGGCAAACTCTTGCGTGCTTGCTCGAGCGCGGCGGCGGGCGTCAAGGTTTTGAAACTGTCTCGGGCACTCAATGCGGCGGCTTTGACGTAATCGCTTTGACCCGCCGCTGCCAGCAACGTTGGGCGGCTGCCAAGCGTTGCGTAATCGTTGGGTTTGCCGAGCCAGTCGCTCAGGCAACTTGCTTCGCCCGCGTAAACTTCAACGGCGTTCGCGCCAGCCGCGAATGCGCCAGCTTTGACGCTCAAGTTCAAACTGCTCGAGGTGGCGATATCCGGGCCGCGACGGTAGACGCCATCAACGATTGCTTTTGCGGTGATCGCATCGATTGCGGGTGTCCAGGCGAACGCGCTCGAGATCAGGCAAGCAGCGATGGTCCAAAGAAAAGTTGTTTTGTTCATTTGTCTCCTTGTCATGTGTTTCCTTGTCATGTGTTTCCTTGTCATGTGTTTCCCAGTCATGTGTTTTCTTGCAGATCAGAAATTGAAATTATTTGACGAAAACGATCTGACAGTTTTTCAACCTCGAGATTCGATCCGCGTCCGCAGCCGAAACCACCACGTAATCCCGAACCGAAGTGTCCTTGACGCCCTCCGCCATCGCCGTGCCGACCGCCCGCAACTCGAGCGGATTGACGCCGGGAATCAACAATGACAATGCCGCCTGTGGGCTCGAGACGAACGATGCGATGCCGGTTTCGTTGACCAAATCCGAATCGACACCTTGCACGGCGTTCGCATCCGGCCAGATCTTGCGCCCGTTCGGATCGAGGATCGCTGGGGACATGTTGGAACGCAACGGTGGCGTGATGCGACGCACGTCAATCACTATCGCGCAGCGTTGCACTTTGCCTTCCGCGCTCGTGCTTGATGATTCAGACAAGCCCGTGCCTTCCGCACTTGAGCCTGCTGGTTTCGTACCAGCGGGTCCAGACATGGCACCGTCAGGACTCGAGCCTTTGGATTCCTGTGTGCTCGAACCTGCTGGTCCCGCCGCGCTCGGTCCACGTGCCTCTGGGTTGCTCGAGCCTGTCGGTTTTGGCGCAGTTGTGGCCGGTCCCGATTCCTGATTCGAGCCTGATGATGTCGATGGTGTTGCGCTGGCCGGACCAGACTCTCGAGTTGATCCTGCGTTTGGTGGTTTTGTGCCGACACCGGCCGGTCCAGTTTCACGGCTGCTCGAGGCTGTTGGTGACGCGCTCGAACCTGCTGGACCTGTTTCTCGAGTCGAGGTGGTCGCATTTCCAGGTGTGGTTCCTGCCGGTCCCGTTTCTCGAGTTGGCGTGCTGGGTTTACGAGGCGTTGTTCCGGCCAGTCCATTGTCTGCCGTGGCTTGCGGCGTGTTTTGTTTCGAGCCAGCCAAACCCGTGTCTCGGTTTGCGGTTGGAGTTGCTTTTGTGTCACCGGCTGGTCGAGTTGTTTCTGGTGCCGAACTCGAGGACCCCGAAGGTGTTGGCACGCCAGTCTCGCGTGTTGGTACAGGTCGTGCGGCCGCATCTGAACCCGGTATTGTTCCCGTGTCTCGAGTTGCAGTTGGCGAACTTGATGCTGTTGGCACGGCATCCGTTTCTTGGGTCGTGCCCGTCGAGCTTGTGGGCGTTGTTGGGCGTTCCGTCTCGAGTCCTGCCCCGGAAGTTGTTGGCGTGGCTTGCGTTGATGGTCCAGCCTCCGCAGTTGAAGCAGGAGCCGTCACGGTTGCCAGTCTGACCCGCTCGGGCTGCGTTGTGGGGGCTTTCACTGGTTTGTCGGCGTTCGAGACAGTGGGTTTGGGTTCTGATGGCTTTACGGACGGTTTGAGCGTTGGCAGTGGAGCACCCGGATTGATTTTGATCGCTTCCCGATTCACCTGAATGGCTTGTGGCACTGGAAGTGGTGCTCGAGCTTGCGGCGCTCGAATTTGTTTTGTCGCACTTGGATTAACGCTTGGTGCGGGTTTTGAGACTCGAGACTCGACCTTGGCAACAGGTTTCTTAGGAACCGGTTTTTCAGATACCGGTTTCTTAGAGGCCGGTTTTTCAGGGACCGGTTTTTCAGGGACCGCTTTTGCTGCTAGAGCGACAGGTTTTTGTGGAATCACTTTTGAGGCTCGAGCCACCGGAGATTCTGCTTTGATCGCGGCAGGCTTGAGGACCGGAGAAGCCTTCGTGATGCCACCGAACTCAAACACGACCGTATTCGCAACCGGTTGATTCGAGCGGTTCGGTTGCAACAGGTACGTCACCAATCCTCCGAGCACCACGCCATGCAGCAACACACTCGCCAGAATTGCCCGACGGCGAAATGGATCGCCTAGGCTCGAGTTTGGCCCCGAGCGTGTCGCGGCGCTGCTCAAGGGCTTTCCTTGACCGCAACCGACAGGCGTGTTGCTCCGGCACGTTTGATCGCATCCATGACTTCAACCACGCGACCATGACGAGAGGCTTGATCGGCCCGCAGCGAAACTGGACCGGGCACGCCTTGAAATGCGCTCCGAATTGCCGTCTCGAGAGCCACCGGTGTCAGGTTGGTTTGAGGTCCGAACGCAATTTGACCGCTGGCTGTCAACGTGACATCCGGCAATGGTGTCATTGCACTGGCCTGACTCGCGCTTGGTAAATCCACCGTCAGGCCGCGCTCTGGGCGCAAGAACGTGGTGGTGGTCATGAAAAATATCAGCAACAGCAAAACAATATCCACCATTGGCGCGAAGGTGAACACGGGCGCTTGCGGAACCATTCGGCGTTGGCGTCGTCGCACGATTCAACCCCTCGTTGGTTCAACCGTCGGCCAACTCATCGACACCTCGAGCGGCTCGGCGGTTCTCGTCACGCTTGATTTCACAGTGTTTGATTGCACTGCGCTTGATTGATAACCAGCCTCGATCAGCCAACCGGTCAACGATTCTCGAGCCCGATCCACGTTGGAGAAGACCGCCTCAAATTGTCGGGCGAGCGTGCTGTGACCCAGGTGCGCGAGGACCGCCACGATCAAACCGGCGGCGGTCGTCACAAGCGCCTCGCTGATGCCGCCAGCCAATTGTGTTGGTGTGGGTTGCGCGACGCTCGAGAAGACGCTGAAGGTCCGAATCATGCCGAAGACCGTGCCGAGCAATCCCAGCATCGGTGCAATCTGAGCGATGGTTGAGAGTGTGGACAGCCCACGTCCGATGCGTTCCTCCTCGAGCAAGGTTGCTTGATTCAGTGCCGCCTGAACCGCATCGGGTCCCAACTGTACCCGCTCGAGTCCAGCCACGACCACACGGGCGGCGGGCGTGTCTGAACGTCGCGCATCGGCAATCGCGGATCGAACGCTGCCCGCCAACAGATCGACCCGGATTTGTTCGAGGACTTTGGTCAGGCTGCCCGCAGCGTGCCGCAAGATTTGCAGGCGGTAAAAGAACACGAACGCGGTGTACAACGACACGAGCAGCAGGATCACTGCGACCGGTCCGCCACCTTTGATCAGATTCCAGAATTCCATGCACGCCCCTTTGGGTTTTCAGACTGGGTTCTCAGTCTGGGTTCTCAGTCTGGCCTCAAACCCGGTTATACCGTCTGGGTCACGCTTACACGGGATGCGATGAAAAGGATGATCCCGCATGAAGG
>JAYURE010000238.1:0-5369 GCA_043756345.1 Deinococcales bacterium
GTTTACAGCTACTTCAAGCTTTCACGCATCGTTCTGCGCGAGAAGGCCCATAAGGGCGAACTTCCAGGATTGAAAAAAGCAAGCTGGTGATCGCGGGAAACTCGAGTTCCGGCTCGGGTGTTTAGAGATGGGTTCAGTTCAGATGTAAACAAGTCGGATACGGTCGGTGAGGTTCATCGATACCGTCCTCAACTTGAAAGGCTCGAGGGATTCTCGAGCTTGCAACAAAGCTCCCAGGCGGCTATTCACGGTCCAAACCGGATTCCAAAACGGGAGAACAGGAGAAGCAATGCTTAGCGACCCAATCGCAGATATGCTGACCCGCATCCGCAACGCGGTGAACGGGTACAAAGAGAGCGTGGACATCCCCGCCTCGAAATTCAAGGAACAACTCGCTGGCGTTCTGCTGGCCGAGGGATTCGTCAAAAGCGTCGAACGCATCAAGCTCGAGAACGGCTTCGAGATCATCCGTGTTGGCCTCAAATACGGTGCCAAACGCGAACAGGTCATCAAAAGCATCAAGCGTGTTTCCCGTCCGGGCCGTCGCGCCTACGTCTCCAACGAGAACATTCCCCGGATTCACCGTGGTTTGGGCATTGCGGTCGTTTCGACCAGCAAGGGCCTGATGGTGGACCGCGAGGCCCGTAAATTGGGCGTCGGTGGCGAAGTCGTCTGCGAGGTCTGGTAATGAGCCGCATCGGTCGTCAAGCGATTCCCGTGCCCAAAGGCGTGACCGTCAGCATCAACAATGGTGTGGTCGCCGTCAAAGGTGGTAAGGGCGAACTGAAGGTTGTTTACAACACCGAATTGACCGTGCGTCAAGAGGGCGAACAAATCCTCGTTGAACGCCCGAGCGATTCGCGCACGCACCGCAGCCTGCACGGTTTAACCCGCACGCTGGTCTCGAACGCTGTTATCGGCGTCTCGAGTGGATTCCAACGCAACTTGGAGCTTTTCGGCGTCGGCTTCCGTGCCAAACTCAACGGTAAAGTCCTCGAGTTGGCGCTCGGTTACTCGCACCCGGTCGTGATGGAACCACCGGCAGGCATCAGCTTCAATGTGCCTGAACAAACCAAAATCCAGATCATCGGCATCGACAAGCAACTCGTCGGCCAGGTCACGGCAAACATCCGCAAGGTCCGCGAACCCGATGCCTACCACGGCAAAGGTGTGCGCTTCGAGGGTGAAAAGATCACGCTCAAGGCCGGTAAAGCTGCGGGCGGAAAGGGTAAGAAATGAGCCTCCAGAACTTCGAGCGCCGCGCTTACCGCACGCGCAACAAGATCAAAGCCGTCTCCAAACGCCCACGCCTGAGCGTGTTCCGTTCGAGCCAGCACATTTACGCCCAAGTCATCGACGACACCAAAGGTGTGACCGTCGCCGCAGCCTCGAGCATCGCTCTGGGCGTGAACGCGACGGGCAAGAAAATCGATGTCGCCGGACTGGTCGGCAAAGCCATCGCAGCCGCAGCCCTGGCTGCCGGAGTAAAACAAGTTGTCTTTGACCGTGGCGAATACAAGTACCACGGTCGTGTGAAGGCGCTCGCGGATGCGGCGCGGGAGGCTGGCCTTGACTTCTGAACGCTCAGGTGGAGGAGATCGCGGCGGTCAACGCCGTCCGCGCCGGGATCGCAACGACCGTGCCGAAAAAGTCGAAAGCGAGTTCGAGGAGAAAATGATCTCCCTCGAGCGCAACGCCAAGACCTACCAGGGCGGGCGTCGCTTCAAATTCCAAGCCATCATCGTCATTGGTGATCGCAACGGTCGCGTCGGACTCGGCATCGGCAAAAGCCGCGAAGTTCCATTGGCCGTCGCCAAAGCGAACGCCGCAGCCCGTCGCAACCTGATCAAAGTGCCACTCATCAACGGTACGATCCCGCACGACATCATCGGAGAGGCCACCTCGAGCCACGTTGTGCTCAAACCAGCCAGCGCCGGTACGGGCGTTATCGCCGGTGGCGTGCCACGTGCGATTGCCGAGTTGGTGGGCATCACCGACCTGATCAGCAAAGAACTCGGCTCACGCTCCAAGGTCAACGTCGCCTACGCCGTTTTTGACGGCCTGTCACGACTGCAAACCAAAGAAAGCGTGCGCAAACTCAAGGAGACGGCGCAATGAGCACCCTCAAATTGACACTCACCCGCAGTACCATCGGACGCACCGCCGGTCAGATCGAGGCCGTCAAAGCCTTGGGCCTCAAGCGCATCGGCGATACCGTCGAAGTGCCAGCCACGCCAGCGATGCTCGGACAGGTCGATAAGGTCAAGTTCCTGCTCGAGATTCAAAAGTAAATCACACGGTCGGGCTTCGGCTGCCGAGCTAGACAATGGGGCTCGAGCCCGACCAAATGTGAGAACGGGCGAGCGAGCCTCGTCTGAACCGAGCGAAGATACACACGCAGATTTTGAAATGCTAATGGAGGTTTCCTCGTGAAACTCAACGAACTCAAACCAGCACCAGGTTCACGCAAACGCAAAAAGCGCGTCGGTCGTGGACCGGGCGGCACCGACAAGACAGCCGGTCGCGGCCACAAAGGTCAGGCCTCACGCAGCGGCTCGAGCCTCAAACCAACCGGTTCGTACAAGAGCGAGGGTGGTCAAACACCAATGCTCCGCCGTTTGCCAAAGCGCGGCTTTCGCAATCCCAACCACCAAGAATTCCACCTCGTGAACCTCTCGGACCTCGAGAACGTTCATGTCGGCGGCAACGTGGACCTCGAGACGATTGTCGAAAAAGGCTTCGTGCGTAAGGTCAAGCTTCCAGTCAAGCTGCTGGGTCGCGGTGAAGTCAAGGTTGCCGTACACGTCACCGTTCACGCCGCCAGCGCAGCCGCCGTCGAGAAAGTCCAAGCCGCCGGTGGCACCGTGACCGTCCTCGGTTACAAAAAGATTCCGAAGCTCAAAATCCCATACGATGCTGCCAACCCGCCCGTGCGCAAAGGCCAGAAAAACAGGCCCGTTCGCGGCTCGAGCACCGAGGTCGCGTAATGTTTCGTGCCTTCCGAGATGCATTCCAAATCCCGGAATTGCGCCGGAAGTTTTTCATCACCCTGCTGCTCCTTGCCGTTTACCGGCTTGGAGCGGCCATTCCAACCCCAGGCGTGAATGCCGATGCCCTCGAGCGCCAAGCAACTGGTGGCGCTGGCGGAGGTGTCTTCGGCATTCTCGGATTGGTCTCCGGTGGCAACCTCGAGCGATTCTCAATCTTTGCGCTCGGCGTGCTGCCGTACATCACGGCCAGCATCGTCATGCAAATCCTGACCACCGCCATTCCAGCCCTCGAGAAATTGCAAAAAGAGGGTCAAGAGGGTGGCAAGAAGATCAACCAGTACACGCGCTACGCCGCCATCGGCCTCGGTGCGATTCAGGCATTGTTCTTCTCGACGGTTTTGCTGACCGAAAATACGATCAGTATCGGCTGGGGCGACAATATCGTTCTCTTCCGCATTTTGGTTGTGCTGACGCAAGTCACCGGTATCGCCCTGACCATGTGGATGGGTGAACGCATCACCGAGTACGGCATCGGCAACGGTATTTCGTTGATCATCTTTGCTGGCATCGTCACGCGCTTCCCCATCGAAATCAGCCAGACGGTTGCGCTTTTGAACACCGGTCAGGTCCAACTGCTTGGCATCCTCGCGTTCGCTGCGCTGCTGGTTGGTGAAATTGCCGCGATTGTGTTGGTGCAACAGGGCGAACGCCGCATTCCAGTCCAATACGCTCGAAAAGTCGTCGGTAAAAGTGTTTACGGTGGTCAAGCCACCTATATTCCCTTGAAGATCAACACTGCCGGTGTGATTCCGATCATCTTCGCTGGAGCGATTCTGCAACTGTTCCAAATCATTCCGCAGTCGTTTCCAAACCTTCCATGGGCTCGAGCGGCTGGGGATTTCCTCAGTTTCCGCAACTGGACCGGTTTGGCCGTCGAAGTCGTTCTGATCATTGCCATGACGTACTTCTACACAACCATCAGCTTCGATCCAAAACGGGTTGGCGAAAGCTTGCGCGAGTACGGCGGATTTATTCCCGGCGTTCGCCCAGGTCAAGCCACCGTCGATCACCTCTCCCGAATCTCGAGCCGGATCACGCTCTGGGGCGCACTGTTCTTGGGTGCGTTGGCGGTCTTCCCATCGATTGTCCAGAACATCACCAACATCACCACCTTCCCGCTCTCTGGCACGACGCTCTTGATCGTGGTCGGTGTGGCGCTCGACACCCTGAAACAAATCGAATCGCAACTGACGGTCCGCAACTACGAAGGATTTATTTCCAAAGGCAGTTTGCGCGGACGCTCGAGCGACATTCCCCAGTGAATTTGAGGATCACGAATGTCTAAAGTGCTCATTTTTCTTGGTCCTCCCAACGCTGGTAAGGGCACGCAGGCAAAACGGCTCGCGGTCGAGGAGAACCTGGTTCAGCTTTCAACCGGTGACATGCTGCGCGACCACATGGAGCGCGGCACGGCATTGGGATTGCAGATCAAGGAGATTCAGAACGCGGGCAAGCTTGTCTCGGACGATATTGTTGTGACCTTGATTCGAGAGAAGCTTTCGATGATGGACGATGTTCGGGTGATCTTCGACGGTTTCCCGCGCACGATTCCGCAGGCGAAAGCCTTGGACATGCTGCTCGAGGAACTCGGTGCGTCGATTGTCAGCATTCCGTTGCTCGAGGTTCCTGAGGATGTCTTGCGGGCACGGGCGGCCAAGCGGTTTACGGAGTTGGGTCGTCCTGACGATAAGCCTGAAGTCGTCGAGAAACGCCTGAATGTTTACCGTGATGAGACCTCAGCGTTGGTCGGTTACTACGAACCTCGAGGCTACGTTCACCCGTTGAATGGACTTGGGACACCGGATGAAGTTTATGCTCGGCTCAAGGCGGTTGTGTGATTTTAAAGAGACCAAGCGAACTCGAGATCATGCACGATGCGGGCGAACTCCTGTATCAAGTGCATGATCTGGTCGCTCGAGAGGTCGAACCGGGCGTCACCACCGCGCACTTGAACGCAATTGCGGAGCGTGCTATTCTTAAATTTGGTGCGCGTCCAGCGTTCCTCGGATACAACGGCTATCCCGCCACGATCAATGCGAGCATCAACGAAGTGATCGTTCACGGCATTCCGAACTCGAGGAAACTCAAATCCGGGGACATTATCTCGATTGATATTGGCCTGAAATACCGGGGATTTGTGGCCGACAGCGCCAGAACACTGCCAGTCGGGGATGTCTCACCGCTGGCGAAACAATTGATCGAAGTCACGGACAAGGCACTTTGGGCCGGAATCCGGGCGAGCAAGGCGGGAGGCAGGTTGGGAGACGTATCCAATGCGGTGCAGCGCGTGGTCGAGGCGGCGGGAATGTACGTCGTCCG
>JAYURE010000239.1:0-5368 GCA_043756345.1 Deinococcales bacterium
GCCTGACAACCAAGGTCATCGAATGGAACGATGTCGCCGCGTTGCGGGCGGCGCTCGAGCCTGGGGATGTCGCCTGCGTGCTGGCTGAACCGGTGATGACGAACATCGGGATCATTCACCCGGAACCCGGATTCCTGGACGAGCTTCGCAGGTTGACTCGAGAGACCGGGACGATCCTGATCATTGATGAGACGCACACGATCTGCACCGGTCCCGGCGGTTACACAATGGCGCACGACCTCGAGCCGGACATTTTGACGATTGGCAAACCGATTGCGGGTGGATTTCCGGCTGCCGCCTATGGTTTTTCGAAAGAACTTGGTGAGCGGGTTCATGCCAGCATCGATAAGGATTTGAGCGACACGGGTGGCATCGGTGGCACGTTGACCGGCAATCCGCTCGCGGCGGCGGCGATGCGGGCGACGCTCGAGCACGTGCTAACCCCGGCGGCGTTTGACCGAATGATTCCGGTAGCGACGGCCTTCACGGCTGGCGTTCAAGGCGTGATCGACCAGTACGAATTGCCGTGGATCGTCAATCAACTCGGTTGCCGATCCGAATACTGGTTCCGCTCGAGCCTGCCCAAAAACGGTGGCGAGGCAGCCGCCAGCATCGATGTTGAACTCGATCACTTCATGCACCTGTTCGCCTTGAACCGTGGCATTTTGATGACCCCGTTTCACAACATGGCGCTGATCTCACCGGTCACGACGCTCGAGGATGTGGAGGTTCACACCCGGGTTTTCGAGGAGGCCGTCTCGAGTCTTTTGCGTCTCGTCGATTGAACTCGGTCGATTGATTTAAGTTGAGTGCTTCGGTATTCTCGTCCATGCAATTCAGGAAGTCACCGTGAGTGCAGGTGCAATTCAGGTCGAGAACATTTCGATGGTCTTCGGTGACGCTCGAGATCCGGTTCGGGCCTTGGATGGTGTGTCGCTCGAGATTCGGGCGAATGAATTTTTCACGCTGCTCGGACCGAGCGGTTGCGGCAAGACGACGCTGCTGCGCTTGATTGCAGGTTTCGAGCAGCCAACTTCGGGCAGCATCAAACTCGATGGGTTGGCGCTCGAGGGGTTGCCGCCGTTCAAACGTCCGGTGAACACGGTTTTTCAAAGTTACGCGCTGTTTCCGCATTTGACGGTCGCACAGAACATCGCTTTTGGGCTCGAGGAATCACGGCTTCCAAAATCTGAGATTGTTGAAACCGTCTCGAGGATGCTGAAGCTCGTCAAACTCGAGGGGTACGAGCAACGCAAACCGGCGCAACTTTCTGGCGGGCAGCAACAGCGTGTGGCGTTGGCTCGAGCGTTGGCGAACAAACCCAAAGTCTTGTTGTTGGACGAATCACTTTCGGCACTCGATTCCAAGTTGCGCAAGGAAATGCAGTTGGAACTCAAACGCTTGCAACTCGAGACGGGCATCACCTTTGTTTTTGTGACGCACGATCAGGAGGAAGCCCTCACGATGTCGGATCGAATTGCGGTCATGCGAAACGGGAAAGTTGCGCAGATTGGCACACCTCGAGAAATTTACAACCATCCACGCTCGAGATACGTTGCAGATTTCGTTGGTGAAACCGATTTTCTCACCGGCACGGTTGAGGCCGGTCGTTTGCGTGTCGGAGGCGGTCACAGTATTCCGCTCGCATCAGATCAACCCAATGGCTCGAGTGTCACGGTGGCGATGCGGCCCGAATGTTTGGTGATGATTGACGATCACCTCGAGGGCGCAGTGAATGACGGTGAAGGAATCCCGGCGACAATCAAGCAGGTCGTCTACGTTGGCACAGACACGGTTTTTTACGTCGAGATGCTTGGGCAATCGTTGCGGGTTCGCACGCCGAACAACAGCGTCTCGCAACGCGACATGGGCAGCAAACCGGGCGATAAAGTTCGTATCATCGTGCTCGAGGGTGTCGCGCAAGTGCTCGAGGATGTCACATGAACAAGCCAGTCAAATCGCTCGAGCAGAATCCCGTCAAACTTGCGCTCGAGCGGGCCGACCTGAACAAACGTTGGGGTCTGATCGCGCCAGCGTTCGCGGTGATTTTCTTCTTCATGCTCGTACCGATGTTCTTGATGGCGTTCATCAGCGTGCTCGAGCCTGGAAATTTTGGCGGTGTCAAATGGGGCGCATACTCACCCGAGGCGTACCTGAAATTCTGGTTCGAGCGTGACTTGGACGATTCGTTGATCGTCAATTATGACTACCTGAGCATTTTCTCGAGGTCGTTCACGCTGTCCTTTTTCTGCACGGTCCTGACCCTGCTGCTGGGATTTCCGAGCGCCTTGTACATCGCCATGCAAACGCCGAAACGCCGCAATCAATTGATCCTGCTCGTCTCGATTCCATTCTGGACAAATCTGCTGGTTCGCACCTACTCGCTCGTGTTGCTGTTCAGAAACGGTGGGCTGATCCAATCTGGACTCGAGGTGTTCGGCTTTCGAGGCTCACTGAATTTGCTGTACACCGATTTCGCGGTACAAGTCGGCCTGGTTTACAGTTTTTTACCGTTCATGGTTTTACCGATTTACACCAGCCTCGAGAAACTCGATTGGCGATTGTGCGAGGCCGCATTTGATCTCGGCGCGAACCGTTGGCGCACACTCTGGCGCGTGATCGTGCCACTCTCGAGTCCGGGCATCATCTCGGGTTGCATCCTCGTGTTCATTCCGGCGTTGGGTTCGTACTTCATTCCTGAATTGCTCGGCGGCTCGAAGTCTTTAATGATCGGGAATCTGATTCAGAATCAGTTCGGAGCCTCGAGAAACTGGCCGTTCGGCGCGGCGCTCGCCTTTGCACTGCTGGCCTTCGTGCTGATCGCCATGACCATTTACGCCATGCGGTTCAACCGCAAACTCGAGGCACGATGAAAAATTCAGTGCATGATCTTACAGTCACCGCCTGCGAAGTAGGGGGTAGCCGCGAATGCGGCGGGGGTCGTGCTCAAGTAAGTCGTCGAATGCGTTGCACACGACCCCCCGGCTCGAGCAGGCTCGAACCACCCCCCTGTCTTACCCCTACACCAGCACCTTCGGGCTTCTTGATCCCACAGCGGCACCTGGCGGGCCTGGATCGCTTGGGGCGCTGCTTCGCAGGGTGGAACAAGAGCCTGAGTTCGAGTTGCAAAGGTGTTTGTCTATGACCTCGAGCTTGCGCAGGTTTCCCGGTTTGTTCTGGGTGGTCGTTTTCTTCTTCGCCTTCTTGTACATTCCAATTTTCATTCTGGTCGCACTCTCGTTTAACGCCAACGATGTCGCCACGCTTTGGACGGGGTTCACTGGCAACTGGTACAAGGTTGTGCTCGAGAATCCGAACATCGTGCGTGCGGCAAAGAACTCGATTATCGTCGCCTCGAGTTCAACGGTTCTGGCGACGTTGATGGCGACGGCGGCGGCGGTCGGAATGCAAGGGCGGACTTTCAGAGGACAAAACTTGTTCACTGGGTTGATTGGTCTTCCATTGTTAGTGCCAGAGATTGTCACGGCGGTCGCATCACTGTTGTTCTTTCTCGCCATAGGTTTGCCGCTCGGACTGAGCACCGTCATCATTGCGCATACGGTCTTTTGCATCCCATTTGCGTACCTGCCGATTCGTGCCCGACTCGAGGGAACCGATCCCAAATTGCTCGAGGCTGCGGCGGATTTGTACGCAAATCCTTGGCGAACTTTTACCCGAGTGACCTTACCGTTGTTGATGCCGGGGATTATTTCTGGCGCGATGCTGGCCTTCATCATCTCGATGGATGACTTCGTGATCACGTTCTTTGTGGCTGGAGCGGGCGCAACAACCCTGCCCGTCTACATTTTCGGCATGATTCGCACTGGCATTACCCCGGAAGTCAATGCAGTCTCGAGTCTGCTGCTAGCGGCCAGCATCGTGCTGGTGGTGCTCTCGTACTGGATTGGAAACCGAGACTCGAACACGTCAACCTGAGGCACTTTCTTCGCTTCGCACGACCCGGTAGACTGTGCCCGTTCACCACATTCACCACCCGTTCAAGGCTCGAGGAGGAACGTATGAAGAGGATTCTCGGATTAGGCAGTCTCGCCATCATCGCCGCTGGTGTCTCGGTGGCTTTCCTCTCGGCTCGGGCTCAAACGAGTGAGATCAATTTGTACAACTGGTCGAATTACATTCCGCCCGAGATGCTCAAAACCTTCGAGACCGAAACGGGTATCAAAGTCAATTTGGATGTTTACGATTCCAACGAATCCCTCCTCGCCAAATTGAAAGCTGGAGCCACCGGCTACGACGTGATCGTCCCGAGCGATTACATGGTCAAAATCATGGTCGATGAAAAATTGCTCGAGAAAATCAGCCTCAAAGAAGTACCAGAGTGGAAGAACGTCGAAAGCTTCTCGGTCAAACCTCCGTTCGATCCGAACCGCGAGTACAGCGCCCCGTACATGTGGGGCGTGACGGGCTTCACATATGACAGTGCTCGAGTTCCGGGTGGAAAACTGGCCGAGAGATGGAAGAGTTTCTTTGAACCTCCCGCCGCGCTCAAAGGTCAGATCGTGGCCCTGCGCGATGTCAACGAGGTGCTGTCTGCCGCCTCTTACTACTTGGGATTGCCGCAGTGCTTTGAAGATCCGAAACAGGCGGACAAGGTTCTGAAACTGGTGCTGAAACAAAAACCGTTCCTCGCCAAGTACGATTCGGACGGCACGATTGAACGCATGCAGGCCAAAGAAGTGATCATGCACCACCAATGGAACGGCGCGGCGCACCGCACCAAGGAAAAGCTAAAGACCGCCGTCTTCGTCTACCCGAAGGAGGGCTTGCCATTCTGGAATGACAACTTCGCCGTGCCAGTCGGTGCAAAAAACAAAGAGGGCGCGATGTCGTTCATTCAATGGATGATGCTGCCCAAGAACATCGCGGTTGCCAGCAATTTCACGGGGTACAACAACAGCATCAAAGGCTCGAGCGCGTTTTTCGACGAGAGCTTGAAGACAGATCCTGCGGTGACGACACCGGTCGAGATGACGAAGCGCTTCCGTCCGAATCAGATTTGCTCGCAGAAATCGACAGCCCTACGCGATAAAGTTTGGACGCGATTGCTGAAATAAGGCTCGAGTGCCGACATTGTTTCTGATTGGCGGTCTGCCCGGTGCGGGGAAGACGACGCTTGCTAGGGCGCTCGAACAGGCCGAATCTGCCCTGCGACTGGACGCTGATGAGTGGGTGCTTGCACTCGCTGTGAACTCTGCCGATGGCGAAGAGACGGACCGGCTCCGCCCCATCATTCACGAGAAACTCTGGAAACTAGTGGAAAGTGGCAGAAATACATGAGTATTTCTCGAGCAGAGCGAGTGGCCAAAAGTGACGTGTCGGACAAGTTCGTAACCGGTTGGAGCGAAGC
>JAYURE010000240.1:0-1980 GCA_043756345.1 Deinococcales bacterium
GGCTCGCCCGGTTGCAGGCGGGCACTGGACGGCTCGAGGCGGCACTCGCCACGGCCCGCAGGCGCGTCAAAGCGGATTCGTTGAACGAGGCGGCACATCGCACCGTGATCGAATTGCAACTCGAGGCCGGAGACCGCGCCGGGGCCTTTGAGAGTTACCGCGTTTGTCATGACTTGCTGCGCCAAGAATTGGGCATTCCGCCCGCACCAGAAACCGAGGCGTTGATCCAACACGTTCGAGCGACCGGGAATTCCAGCACGAGCGATTTCGCTGAAAGTTCAGGCGGTCACATTGCCGTGTTGTCTCGAGCCAACACGCAACCAGAAGATGCACCCGCACCGTTCGTGGGACGCACACGAGAACTCGAACTGCTCGAGCAAGCCTGGAACAAAGGATTGATTGCCTTCGTGTCTGGCGATCCCGGATCGGGCAAGTCACGGTTGATGCACAAATTCATGCAACGATTCATGCAACGACAAGCCTTCATCAGTCTCGAGAATCGACCCGGAGATGCGGGCGTGCCATACGCCAGCCTCGCTCGACACTTGCGAGCGATCCTGAAATCCCAACCCGTGACACTCGAGGCTTGGGTCACAAACGAACTCGCCCGCATCCTGCCCGAATGTGGCGAAGCACCCGCACCAATCCAATCCGAGCAAGGCAAACTGCGTTTTTACCAAGCGATCACGGAAACATTCCAGACCGTGATTCGTGCCAACCAAACCTTGACCGCACTTTTGTACGACGATGCGCAATTCACAGACACCTCGAGCGCCGAGGCCACCCGTTTCATGCTCGAACAACTCGAGCCTGATGCACGAACACGACTGCGGATTCTGTACGGCTACCGAAAAAACGAACTGCCAGCAGAACTCGAAACGAACCTCAAACAAAGCCTGCGAACCGGCGAGGGTTTGCTGATCGAACTCGAACCATTGCCCGCCAGTGCACTCGAAACGCTGCTGCAAGCCTTGAACGTCAACATTCAACCCGACGACCTGAGCGGCGTGTCCCGCACCCTCGAGCAATTCACCGGCGGCAACCCACTGTTCGTGCTCGAAACCGTGAAATCACTGACCGAAACGCAACACGGACAACAATGGACGGCCACAGACCTCGAAACGATGCGCAGCGAAAACCGCCTACCGAAATCAACCAAGGTCAAACAAGTGATCGAACAACGCCTGGAACGCCTGACCAAACCCGCCAGAGATTTGCTGCGCGTCGCCGCCGTGATGGGCCAGGAATACACGCTTGAACGGGCCGCGAAAGTGCTCGAGGCGGACCAATTGCTGCTGGTCGAGGCGAGTGAAGAACTCGAGGTGGTGGGATTCGTGCGTCAGGACCGGTTCACGCACGATTTGTTGTTTGAAGCGAGTTTGGAGAACGTTCCGAGGGCGGCGAAACCGTTGCTGCACTCGAGGGTGCTGGATGTGCTCGAGGGACAGGATGTGCCTGCGATGGTGATGGTGAGACATGCGGAGGGGGCGAATTTACCGAAACTGATTGTCAAATACAGCTTTGAAGCCCATTTAAAAGCTCTGGATGTTTGGGCAACAGATATTTGTATTGAAAATCTCGAGAGGATTAGAGAAATAGTATCGGAATACAAATTCTACATAGACGTATTTGATGGATTTGGTCAATCAACAATCTACTCTACTTATTATTGGCTTGCTTGCGTTTACGGATTGACCAAAAGAAGAGAAATCTCAAAATTTTACGAGCAAGAGTTTATTTCTATTTCAAAAGGTAAAAAAGAAATGGAATTTTTGGCTAAAATTATGCCATTAAAAACTTCATTTACATTTGAATATGCTCAGGAAATTTTAGAAATTGCTAAATCTACAGGAAAATATGAGTTAATTATTCAAGCAAATTTAGCGATTTCACAGTGTTCAAATATTTATGGCGATAGTTCGCATGAAAAATTAATGAATTCAATATTTTACCTAGAAGCAGCTTTGTTTTTTGCCAATA
>JAYURE010000241.1:0-1979 GCA_043756345.1 Deinococcales bacterium
CATCATGCGCACGAACATGCCCAAAAGTGCGGCGTGCTTCGGGGTGTTAAACGCGGCTTTGCCCGAGGCGTTGTAGATCGGCAAGCCATCCAAAACAAATTGTCCGAGGAAGCTCGCGCCGTTCGGGTCTTTGACGCTTGGCAGCACGCCATACGCGCCGGTTTTGCGTTTGATGGCAGCCGAGAGCGTGTACAGTTCGCTCAGGGTTTTTGGCAACTTGGTGATGCCGGTTTTGCGCAAAAGGTCCGGGTTGTACATCATCACGCCCTGATCCAACCAGCCGTACCAAGGCAGGCCATACAGTTTGCTGTCCACGGTGAAGTAATTGACCATCTGATCGTAATACCCGGCTTTGATGTCCTCGGCTTTGACCAGTCCGCCCATCGGCTCGAGAATGCCGTTTTGCGCGGCGGCAAAAGTGCTGTCCTGCCAGAGGTTGACAACGTCTGGAGCTTTGCCCAGGGCGACGGATGCGGCCAGGTCGCGTTCCATGGTGTCTTGCTTGTCCACGGCTTTGACTTTGATGCCTGGGTTCGCAGCCTCGAAATCTTTGATCACGCCACCGATGTACGCATCAAAGTTTGGGGACAAATACCAGGTCCAGAATTCGATCTCGATTGGGCCTTGGGCTCGAGCCGCCAAGCCAAGTCCAGCACCAATGCCGAGCACACCAGCCAACAACAAACGTTTCTTCATGACATTCCTCCATACGACGACGTAATACCTCTCGAGATTGTGCCGAGCGATCCAACGTGTTTGTCGTACCTCGAGCCTATCAGATTCACCGGAGGGTTTTGAAGGGCCAGGATGCAGTATTCGGGCTGAATGAAGTCAAAATCTGTGAAATCACCTCGAGATGTGCGTGAACAAGCCGAAAAGACCTCGAGATTGCGGTTTGAGCCTGGATTCGAGCTTGGATTTGCAAGCATGAAAAAAGGGACGGTTTTGAACCGTCCCTCGAGTCGTGCGGGTTTTTTTAGAGCTTGAAGTTGAAGAACAACGAGCCGCCGTAGTACGGCTGAATTGGAATGGTGTAGCCCGGATAGAAGCTCACGCCGCCGCTGGCATCCACGCCCACTGAAAGGCCCGGCTGGATCAAATACTCGATACCGACCGTACCCTGTACCCCAACCAGAAAGGAGGAGTAAAAACCAAAGCCCACGTGGGCACCTGCGCCGTAGAACAGGTTCAATGGCAAATTGTCACCGAGTTTGATTTTACCGAGCATTAAATCGCCCTGAACAAGAACGTTGACGAAGTACGATTCGATGGCCACACGAAACCCACTGCCTGTTTCGCCCGGATCTGTGGTGTTGTATTGCACGCCGACAGGGTATCCGAGACGCACGCCGAACGAATCGGCCAGGGCACTGGTGTTGAACAACGCGAACATCGCAACCAACATTCCAAGTTTCTTTTTCATGTGTTCCTCCTGATGAATTGGTTTAAAACCTTGTTCACTCTAGCATCGAGATCTTGGATTGCTTGTGTGAATTTCCGTCCCTGTCGCAAAAGTGTACGTTACTGATGCGTCTCGAGCGGTTGTAACGGGTTGTGTTCAAGTCATCCTCGAGTCAGGATTTGGTCATTCCCAATCTGCTTTCATGAGTCTTTAAGCACTTTAAGGTTAAATACAGGTACACCAGTTTTGGCAAACTCGAGGTCGCATGTGATTGAAGATCACGTTGCTGGCAGCAGCGCACAGGATGTTCGCATCCAGGAAACGCACACGATTCACTCAGACCCGGTTTTATACTGCGAAGGTCCGCCTGCGTATTGATGTTTCAGGTCGTACCGGCGGAAGTTCCGTCATGCTGTACGATCATCTTCCCCAGTCTTTTTCGGCTTTTTTTCGGCCTGAGCACAGCATTTCCAACCATACTGCTTTCATCTTGCCCTCCTTTGTCCGCTCGGAGTTTTCATGCGCATTCCAGAGTTACGAACCCGTCCTGTCACCTTGGCTGACATCAGCATCCTGC
>JAYURE010000242.1:0-1976 GCA_043756345.1 Deinococcales bacterium
GTCAAGGAAACTCGAGTAACACCAAACATCAAATCCATTTCCGCAGAGATTTTAGACTCGCCAAGTCATATGCGTAAGCCCTGCTCGAGTACCCTTAACTGGTGATGTCTAACAGCGTCTACCGCTGCCCGTGGCGGCCCTCTCGCAGTTCGCGTACAACCGGCTCGAGATCATCTGGATCTTGTGTGGCTCGAATACAACCTCGAGTTTCAGTCTGCAACGCGAAAGTGTTCAATGATTTTCTCTGCTCGAGTTGTGGCTTCTCTTTCGCTCGGTCACACAAAAAAAGTACTTTGAGGAAATTTAGTAACGCGAATGAAACACCCTTGAATCACACAAAAAATTCGCCCATCAAATCATGGGCGAACATTCCAAACTCGAGAAATACCCATCAGATTTGCTGCTCAGGTTTACCGGTCTTGTACACCTGCTTGGTGATCCCGCCACGAATCTCGAGCGGTCTCAATTGGTGTTCGGCATGTCTGACGCACCCTCGGCCCGAGCGACCAGTTTTACATATTCATCTTTGGGTTGACTCATGAATTCCCAAGCGATGTTGACCCCAACGAACAAAATCAGTGAGACCAACATGCCCTCGAGTTGAATCGGTTTGAGCGGTTTGATCAATGCTGCCAGGTTCGGTGCGACGGCCACGAAAATCAGTGCGATGTACAAAAGCACCATGAACCAACGTCCGTATTTCAAGAAACTCAGGTTTGGGTAATGCGTCATCACTCGAGGAATCGACCATAGCGCGGTCATCAAGCCCATCACGCCGACCACAGCGAAAACCATGCGCCAGAGAAGCGCGAGATCGCCTCCAATTTGTGCGGCCATGCTCATGATTCCGGGCAGCAAAAAAGACAGGTAGACATCATAAGACATGCGTCTCGCCTGAACATCTTGCGACCATTCGCTGTGCCGAAATTCCATCACGCCCCACCACAAACCCATCAACAAAAAACAACACGTTGTCACCGAGGCATAGAACTGATCCATAAGTCCTCCTTGCTCGAGTTGCGCTCGAGGTTGATCAGGCGTGTTCTTGATCGAGGTAAATCCAGGCGATGGGCACGAGGTACGCGGCATCCACAGCGGCGTACAGCCAGAAGATCGGGTGCGCGTTCAGCATCAGGTGATACAACAGCGCCGCGAGGACCATTGCACCGTAGACGAAACCGACCACGAAAAAGGCACGAATTCCGTCCCACGTTCCGTGCTTGATGGCGCTGAGCAATCCTGCGCCGTTCGAAGTGATGATTGCACCGGCAAAACGGGCGAGCGCGTCAGGCATTTTTTCAGGCCAGAACTCGAGCCCCAATTCTGGCGCAAAAAACACCAGCGCACCGAGCACCAGGTTGATGCTTACGGCAAAGGTCACGATGTCTTTGAGCATCCTCGAGAGCCGCCGCGTTGGGTTGTGCATGGAGCGGTGAATTGGATTCGGACGAAAGTCTTTGATCGGTGCCAGCATGCTTGCCTCCTGTGATCTCGAGTTGCATTTTCGTTTTGGCTTGGTAACGCCTGAGTAACGCATCCGGGATTCGCGCTGCTCGAGCCAGTGCGTTTCAATGCAAACTTGAACCCCCTCCGGCATCTGAGGGGGCAACGTCAGGGAGAGAAACAATCAAGTTATTTCGAGTCGATCCAGCCCACAGCAAAAACTGCGCCATCCACAACCTCGAGTTTGATCGCCTCGAGCGGCTTGCTGGCTGGGCCATCAATCACCGAACCATCGGCAGCGAAACGGCTGCCGTGACAACCGCAAACGGTTTGACCACTTGCCTCTGGTTGGTTGACCACGCAACCCAGGTGAGTGCAGGTCATGCTGTAGGCGACCAGTGCAACGCTCGAGAATTCTGTGGTGCGCAAGGTTTTACCGGTGCGCACCAGCACGGCTTGAACATTGTCGTACTTGAATTGAACCGATGCGCCGTCGCTTTTAAGGCTCGAGAGATCGGCGATTTTTTCGCGTT
>JAYURE010000243.1:0-1975 GCA_043756345.1 Deinococcales bacterium
TGGCCCTAGCAGCACATTCAGTCCAGGCTCGAGGTTGAGCGTCATTTCGTACAGGTGCGTTTCGGCACCGACACGTTTCTCGAGTTTGTCGAGGTTCAGACCCATGCTTGAACCTGACCGTTCTCGGCTCGAGTGGGTGTTACCTGTGGTTGTTTGTGCGTCACGAAATAAGTTCCCTTCAAAACTGAAGTCATCGTTTGCGTGGAATCACAGCAAGCATTCAGCGTGCCGCGCCTCGAGCCTTGATGGTTGTTGTGAACAGAAATTATCATGCGCTGAACAAATGTTCAACCCCTATGCGTGGACTGGGTTCAAATGCGGCACCAACATGTACCCCTCGCAAATCAATCGGTACGAATCCAACTGTGTCTTGACGACTTCGTTTGAGTATCCAAGTTCTTCGGCCAGAATTGCGGCAACCCGTGGTGCCGCCTCGAGACTGGCGGCGGCATCCAGCAACAGTGCTCGGGTGCGCCTCGAGAGCACATCCTCGACCGTGCGTGCCAGTTCAAATCGAGCGGCGTAACGCACCTGTGCCTCGGTCAATGGCAACTTTGGTGTGAGCAATTTATCCGCACCGGGAAGCGCACGAACTGCTGGAGCATCCGTGCCATACACCTGCCACGGCTCGCCCAATTGCTCGAGCGAATGGCCGTGCAATTTCAATTCTTCGGTCCTCGAGACTGCTGGCGCAAGCTTGCCAACCTCCACCGCACGATTCACAACATCCGCGCCCATGTGCCGGTACGTGGTCCACTTGCCACCGGTGATCGTGATCAAACCGGATTCCGAAATGCGAATCGCATGGTCTCGAGAAAGCGTCTTCGTGCCGCCCGCGCCTTCGGCCTTGACCAGTGGGCGCAAGCCCGCGTACGCAGCGCGAACGTCGCTTCGAGTCGGCGCTTTGGTCAAATACTGCCCCGCCGTGCGCAGGATGAAATCAATCTCTTCCTCCAACGGTTTCGGCTCGAGGCTGATCGTGTTCACCGGGCCATCGGTCGTGCCCAGAATCACCTTGTCATGCCATGGCACGCCGAACAGCACGCGACCATCGTCGGTCTTAGGAATCATCAACGCCTCGTCTCCAGGCAAGAATTCCTTATCGACGATCAAGTGCGCCCCTTGCGACGGCGAGAGCATGATCGGGGCTTTCGGATCATCCATCTGCCGCACCGCATCGACGAACACGCCCGTCGCATTGATCACGACTCGAGCTTTCAATTCAAAGATTTCGCCTGACTCGAGGTCTTTGGCTTGAACGCCAGATATCTTCCCATCGGCTTTGAGCATTCCAGTGACCGGCGTATAATTTAGCGCCAAACCGCCTAAATCCAAGAACGTCCGAACCAACGTGACCGCCAATCTCGAGTCGTCAAATTGCGCATCGTAATAGAGCACGCCACCAGTAAGACCGTCTTGTTTGATCGTCGGCAGCATCTTGATCACTTCTGTTTTCGAGAGTGGTTTCGAGGACGCCAGGTTCAACTTGCCCGCCAGAAAATCGTAAACCTTCATGCCGATGCCGTAAAACGGAACGGCCCACCATGAATAACTCGGGATCACAAAACCGAGGGTGTTGACCAGATGCGGCGCATTCTTTCGCATCAAGCCGCGTTCGTGCAGCGCGTGACGCACGAGTGAAATGTTGCCCTGTGCGAGATAACGCACGCCACCGTGAACCAATTTTGTGGCTCGAGATGAAGTGCCTTTGGCGAAATCGTAAGACTCGAGCAGCAAGACTTTGTAACCGCGTTGCGCCGCATCGACCGCCGCGCCCAATCCGGTCGCGCCGCCACCGATCACGATCACATCCCAATCATTTTTTTCGCGCAAACGCTTTAAGAGTTCTTCTCGAGTCATGAACGGGCCTCCCAGAGAGCGCGATCAGAGTACAGGTCGTGGCGTACAGAGAAACTGCGGGTTGTGAACAGATGATGGAGTATATTGAACATACGTTCAAAAGTCTAGCAGAATT
>JAYURE010000244.1:0-1975 GCA_043756345.1 Deinococcales bacterium
TCTCAATTTTTAATCCATCCTGACTTTTCGGTTGCCTTGTTCCAAAATAAACCTGAAACTTACTCTCGAGTCATGACGGGTTAAGCTCGAGGGATGAACGAATTGCTGCTCGGCCTCAGCCTCGGATTCGGTGCGGGCATCTCGCCCGGACCCCTGCTGACGCTGGTCATGACCACAACCTTGCAACGCGGCCTGCTGGCCGGAATTCGCGTGGCACTCTCGCCGCTGCTGACCGACGCACCGATCATTCTGTTGTGCGTGCTGGTGCTGACGAACCTGCCGCCCGTCTTCAACAACATCATCTCCCTGATCGGCGGACTGTTCGTAATTTACCTCGGCATCGACGGACTGCGCGAGGCCCGCCACGCCACGCTCGAAATCAAAGCCACAGCGGATTCTGGCGCTCGAGATTTGCTGCGCGGCGCACTGGTCAATGCGCTCTCGCCGCACCCGTGGCTGTTCTGGTTGGGTGTCGGTGCCCTCAAAGTGGTTGATGCCTGGAAGCAATCACCGGCCAATGCCTTCGCGTTTTTGTTCGGATTTTTCTTGCTGCTGATCGGATGCAAAGTTGTGATCGCCTCCGGTCTCGCATTCGGACGAAAATGGTTGACGCTGCCGTTGTACCGAGGCTTGCTGACCATTGGTGGCATTGCCTTGCTGGTCGCCGGAGGATTCCTGCTGCTCGAGGCCGTTCGCGGATTCACGCGAGCATGACCCGGACGGGTTGACCCGAGAAGCAATCTCGAGTACCCTCGAAGCGTGAGTGTTACACCTTCGCAATTTATCAGTTAACGCACCGCCTCGAGCATAGAGGTTGTGCGTGTTTGCTTCGGCCCGAGTGGTCGAAGTTTTTATTTGATTCGGCATCGTGCGCGGGCGAACATGGAGTTCGCCCCTACAGGGAGGAAATATCATGGTCAACGAAGCAAAACTCGAGGTTGGAAGCGCGAACACACTCGCGGAGTTACAAGAAATTCGCGTTAAATACTTGGGCAAAAAAGGCTTACTGACAAACGAATTGAAAACACTCGGCAACTTGACACCGGACGACCGCAAGATTCGCGGACAGGCACTCAACATCATCAAAACCGAACTCGAAAGCATGTTCGACGCTCGAGAATCGGATTTAAAAAACGCGGACCTGGAACGCAAACTTTCCAGCGAAGCCGTCGATGTCACACTGCCCGGCATTCCATTCCCAACCGGCGGATACCACCTGATCACCCGCATCATCGACGACCTGGCCGACATTTACAAAGGCATGGGCTACGGCGTGGTTCAAGGCCCCGAAGTCGAAACCGAACACTACAATTTCGACGCGCTCAACATTCCCGGTTGGCATCCGGCCCGAGATTTATGGGACACGTTCTGGCTGACCGACAACCGTGTACTACGCACCCACACCAGCCCAATGCAAGCACGATTCATGCAGGCGTTCGAGCCACCACTCAAAATAGTCGTGCCCGGAAAAGTCTACCGATTCGAACAAGTAGACGCGACACACGAAGCGATGTTCCATCAACTCGAGGGCCTCGCCGTCGGACCCAACATCACCATGTCCGATCTGAAAGGCACGCTGACCGAAATGGGCAAAGCACTCTTTGGACCAAACGCGAAAATACGCTTCCAACCCAGCTACTACCCATTCACCGAACCCAGCGCAGACTTCGCCATCTACTGGGAAAAAGAAGACCGCTGGCTCGAACTGGGCGGATCGGGCATGGTCCACTCACGCGTGTTTGAAGAAGTTAGTAAACTGCGCGGCGACACGGTTTATGCAGGTGCTCGAGGATTCGCATTCGGGCTGGGCATTGAACGGTTAGCGATGATCAAATATCGGATTCCAGACATTCGATACTTTTTTCAAAATGATCTTCGGGTGCTTCGGCAATTTCGGGGGGCTCTCGAGTGAGTTCTGTTTTGGTTGATACAGTTGGTGGGGTCGCTGGGGGGCGCTCCCCCCGCTCGAGCCTGG
>JAYURE010000245.1:0-1973 GCA_043756345.1 Deinococcales bacterium
CCGTTCTCGTGCGACTCGGAGGATTGCGAAGCGCCTTTTCAGAACGTGTCCAAAACCTCGAGAATTTCTTGGGGCAACACTGCGAAGTCTTCGAGGTCGATGCCGAAATCTGGCGTGAAGCTCGAGAATTTCTGTGGCAACCAAGCGGCTCGAACCTGGTGAAAATTCCGTTGACACCTACCAAGATTCCAGGCTTCGAAAACCGATTACTCGAGGTGGGATTGCAGGACACTGCACGTCGTTACAGCGCAGGCGCAAACCTCGCTTGGATAGGCGTAAACGATGTCAAAAAGCTCGAGAAAATTCTGCTCGAATCAAACCTGGCCGGTCTGGTCATCAACGGCTCAAGTTCACATGCTTTGATCGGACGACAAACGGATCAGATCATGCTATCTCGGGTCACTCAGGCACTCGATCCGAACGGTGTTTTTGGAAACTCGAGGAGCGTTCATGCAGCATAAAATTCCGGTCGAACAATTCGGCGCTCAAGGTCCAGCGATGGCGGGCGCGATTGAAAGCTGCGTGCATTGCGGTTTCTGCCTGCCAACCTGCCCGACCTACCAGGTGCTCGGCGAGGAGATGGACAGCCCACGAGGAAGAATATTCTTGATGAAAGAAGTGCTCGAGGGCAACCTGCCGCTCGAGGAGGCGCTGCCCTACACGGACAAGTGTTTGGGGTGTCTGGCCTGCGTGACTTCGTGTCCGTCCGGGGTTCAGTACGGCGAGTTGATCTCCCCTTTTCGCGCTTTCGCCGACACTCAACGCAAACGCGAACCGTTGGACAAACTCTCAAGGTTGATGATCGAGCAAACGTTACCATATCCAAATCGTTTTCGACTGGCCGCGAAGTTAGGCAAGTTCGGATTGCCGTTCAAGAAATTCTTGCCGCCACAAATGCAATCGATGCTCGAGTTGCTTCCCGCCAGTTTACCAGTTTCTGAGTCATTGCCTGAGGTCTACCCGGCGGAAGGAGAACGTCGTGCTCGAGTTGCATTGCTCGCAGGTTGCGCCCAACAAGTTCTCGCACCAGAGATCAATTGGGCGACACTTCGGGTTCTGGCCCGCAATGGCGTCGAGGTCGTGATTCCAAAATCCCAAGGCTGTTGCGGGGCGATCCTGATTCACACCGGCGCTCAAGATCACGCTCGAGATTTGGCACGAAACAACTTGCGGGCTTTCACAACCGGTGTCTTCGGGCAGGTCGATGCGATCCTCACGAACGCGGCGGGCTGCGGTTCTGGAATGCACGAATACCCACTTTTGTTCGCCGGTCATCGGGAAGAAGAACAGGCTCGAGCTTTGGCGGCGCGGGTCAAAGATGTCAGCGTTTTTCTGGACGAACTCGGATTGCGCGAGATTCCAGTGCTCGAGGCTCCACTCAAATTGGCGTATCACGATGCCTGCCATCTCGCCCACGCTCAAGGTGTTCGTTCGAGCCCCAGAAATCTTCTTTCCAGCATCGATGGTCTGGAATTGCTCGAGTTGCGTGACAGCGAAATCTGTTGCGGTTCGGCAGGCACGTACAACATCGAACAACCCGAGATTGCTCGGGAACTCGGCGAACGCAAAGCCCAAGCCGTGATCGACACAGGGGCGCAAGCTGTGGCGAGCGGCAACATCGGCTGCTTGACGCAACTGACCAGCCACCTCGAGAAATTGGGTCACGCCGTGCCGGTGATGCACACGATGGAAATTCTGGATTTGGGCTATCCGGTCAGCGATCCTGGAACACTCGAGGATTGAGCGTACACACCGTTTTCGAGAAAGTTCCGCATACGGTTTTCGGTCTTCTCCAAGAATCCTGGAATGATCGCCTGGAACTCTGGATTCAGCGTGGAAACAACATCGTTTGCCAAGAGCAATCCTCGAGCAGCCATCAACGCCTCGAGTTCATATTCGTTCGCGGCGGGCCATGGTGTAATCCTCGAGTATCCGCGTTCGAGTGCGTCTCGGAAGCCTTCATCATTTTTCTC
>JAYURE010000246.1:0-1971 GCA_043756345.1 Deinococcales bacterium
ACATTGTTGGAACATGACCCTCAACAACATTTCCCATCAACGCCTGCTTCACCAGCGCATCGCCCAGCCAAGCTTCGATCACCCGAGCCAAGTGGTGCAATGGATGGGAGCAATGCAGGCACAAGATTACGGGCAAGTGCTCTGGGCCGTGGCCTTGCGAACCGTGGCCGCAACGCAAACCGATGTTGAACAGTCCATCGCTGAGCGCAGCATCGTCATGACCTGGCCGATGCGTGGCACCATTCATCTTGTTTCTGCAATGGATGTGCGTTGGATTTTGGAACTCTGTGCGCCACGAAAATTGGCTGCTGCTGGCCTGAGGTTGAAACAACTCGAGTTGGACGAAGAGGTTCTCGAGCGTTGCGGGCAACTGTTCCGGGACGCGCTCGCTGGTGGTTCACCCATGGCCCGATCCGCGATGTTCGCGTTGCTCGAGCAAGCAGGGATCAGTCCAAAAGGACAACGCGGTTATCATCTTCTTTGGCATCTCGCGCAAAGCGGTTTGATTTGTTTTGGCCCCAAGGAAGCCAAAGAACAAACTTTCGTGCTGCTCGAGGAATGGGTTCCGAACGCGTCAAGCAAATCGCGGGACGATTCGCTTTCGGAACTGGCGAAACGGTACTTCACCAGTCATGGTCCAGCGACGGTGCAGGATTTCGCCGGTTGGACCGGGTTGACCCTTCGTGATGCTCGGGCCGGACTCGAGTCGGTTCAAGGTCAGTTGATTTCGGAATCGCGGGATCAACTCGAGTATTGGTGGGCTGATGGTGGTACGGATTTTTCTGAAACGCAGGCATCCGGCGTTCATCTCCTGCCCGGTTTTGACGAGTACATTTTGGGTTACAAGGACCGTCGTAATGTCATGACTGTGGAACACGCCACGCGGATTGTGCCGGGTGGCAATGGCGTGTTTTTACCGATGATTGTTGTCGATGGTCAAGTGGTTGGGAAGTGGAAACGGACGTTCAAGAAAAAGGGTGTGCAGGTTTTACTCGAGCCGTTCCTCGAGATTGATTCGTTGGCAGAACGGGTTCACGAGGCGATCATGCGTTACTGCGCGTTTGTTGGTTTGCCGTTGCTGTCCTCAGAGGTGTTGCAGTAGTGACTGCGGGTGAGCCTGACCAGTCATCACGCCTTGACTTTCCCACCGTGGGAGGGTCGAAGCTCTGCATCAGGAGATCACCATGACCAACATCCTGAATCGCCTCGTCAACCGCAAGCCCGTCAACGCCCGTGATCAATGGCTGAAACCCTCGAGCATCACACCCAAATCTCAACTGTTGTGATTCCCCACATTGCGCAATCGCCAAATCGGTGAGGTCAGCAACCAGGCCGCCGCAACAAATCCGCCCATCGCGCCGATCATCAGTGTAATTCTGGGGCCAAAAATCTCGCCAAGAATGCCGCCCAAAAACAGGCCGATCAGGTTCGCTGCAAACTCGAGAAAACGCAAGCTGCCATTGACGCGCCCGAGGATTTCGTTGGGGATCAGCGATTGCCGTAAGGTCAGTTCGTTGATGTTGTGGATTGTCCAGGCGGGATCGGTCAGGAGTTGATTCAGGATCAGCAAGGCGATGCTGGTGATGCCTGCTCCGATGGCGAATGCGGGCGCGATCATGCCCAGGCCAAGCACGCAGGTTGAGATCACGAGTGTGACTCCCAATCCGAAGCGTCGCGTCAATGGTTCGGCAGCCAACGCGCCAAGCAAGGATGTCACGCCTCCAACGGCAAAAATCATGCCTTGAATTCCGGGCGATAAACCGAGTTCTCGGGTGGTGAAGACAATGATCATGCTGCCAAACATTCGGCTGAACAACGCGAGCACAACGCTGCTGCCAATCAAGGTACGCACGATGGGTTCTTGCGCTATTGCGGCAAATCCTTGTCTGGCCTCGAGCCAAAGATCGTTTGGGGTTTCGGATTGCTCGAGGATTGGTTCGGGATGTCGAATGCTGGCAATCGAAATTGCGG
>JAYURE010000247.1:0-5332 GCA_043756345.1 Deinococcales bacterium
CTAGTGGAAAGTGGCAGAAATACATGAGTATTTCTCGAGCAGAGCGAGTGGCCAAAAGTGACGTGTCGGACAAGTTCGTAACCGGTTGGAGCGAAGCGGAAACAGGTGAAGAACTTAGACCGCACGGCACTAGGTTGGAAGCGACGGAGAGGAATTCGGCAATGCTGGTGCTGTTGGTGTGTTTGAGCGCGTGCTGAATGTCGAAGACGTCACTCCAGACTGGAAAGTGAATTTCCCAGTGCGTACCCAAAATTGCTTCGAGCACTTCGCGTCCAAGCTCGAGGGTCACGATTTCTGAGGCTACCAAGTCACGGTAGGTCAAGCTGGAGACGTTGGATAAGAAAACGCTCGGTACGTGAAGTTCGCTCCCGTGATAGGCAGCTCGAGCCAGAAACATAGAACAGGCAATGCACAATGGATGCAATTCGGGAGAGACTGTTTCCAGCGGAACGCTGCCGTAAAACGCTACGTCCGAATCGATCACGTACATTCGGGAAATACGTTTTGCTTTCACCGTTCGTGCTGACGACGAACTGCTTCTGTTGGATTGAAAGTTCCTGGTTTTAAAACCTTACCTTCAACCCGTTTGATGCCGGTGAATGCTTTGGGATTTGGGGCTGGCGTGGCTGGTGGGACCGGGGTTTTCGCTTCAGACTTGCTCATGTCAAGATTGTAGCAGATTACGAAAAAAGGGCGACCGCTTGGGTCGCCCTTTCGATCCTCGAGAATTTGTTTCGGTTACTTCTTGTTGTCCCGCTCGAGCCTGCGTCGTTCTTGGCGTGACATTTTTGGAATGCGTGTTTCTTGGTTGCGCAGGAATGGGTTCGATCCGCCTGCGAATGGGATCACTCCGGGTTGGCCAGAGGATTGGCTCGAGGGTGCGGCTTCAACTTCTGGTTCGCTCGAGACGGCCTGCACATCGACGATTTGTTCTTGTGGTTGTGGGGCCTGTTCGTAATTGACTTGCAGGCGGAACAGGTATTTGGTGATCTCGGCTTTGACACCTTCGATCATTTCGTTGAACAGCGTGGTCGCCTCGAATTTGTATTCCACGAACGGGTCTTTCTGTCCGTGCGCCCGCAAGAAGATGCCTTGGCGCAACACGTCCATGCCGTGCAGGTGTTCCTTCCAGTATTGGTCCACGACTTGCAGCAGGACAAAGCGTTGAATTTGGCTCCAGAGTTCCGGTGGGAATTCTGCTTTGCGCACATCGAACAAATCGGCGGTTCTCGAGAGCAGGTTTTTCTTGGCCTGTTCGACTTTCAGATCGCGCAGGCTTTCGTAATCGAAATCTTCAAACCCTGGGATCGCGTCGGTCAGGTTGGTGCGCAGTTGCTCGAGGTTCCAGTCGCTGGCGTCATTGCCGGAAAGTTGCAGTCTGCCTTGCGCCTCGACGAAATCACCGATCATGCCCTCTAAAGTTTCTTCAACGGCGGCGTCTTTGCCCAAGAGCATCTCGCGGCGTTGTGCGTAGATCACTTCGCGTTGCTTGCTCATGACGTTATCGAATTCCAAAAGTTGTTTGCGCACACCGAAGTTGCGTTCTTCAACCCGCTTCTGGGCGCGTTCGATGGCGCTCGTAACCATTTGCGCTTCGATTGGCACGGTGTCATCCATGCCGAGTTTGTCGAGCATGCCAACCACGCGCTCGTTGGCAAACAATCGCATCAGGTCATCTTCGAACGAGACGTAATAGCGGCTCGAGCCTGGATCGCCTTGACGACCGGCACGGCCACGAAGTTGATTGTCAATCCGGCGCGATTCGTGACGTTCGGTGCCGATGATGTGCAATCCGCCGAGCGTGCGAACTTTCTCGAAATCAACTTTGAAGGTGTCGCGCACGCCGATGATCTCATCGATCATGCCCGCGTCAATTTTGGGAATGTGCTCGAGCATTTTTGCGGCGTTCGTGCGGTCATCGCGGATGCAGGCGGCCACAAAAAGTTCGGCGTAATCGTCGTACCGCGAAACACCTTTTTTCTCGAGCATGCCGTAGGCGGCAAATTCGACACTGCCGCCGAGCTTGATATCCGTGCCACGTCCAGCCATGTTGGTGCTGATCGTGACGCTGTTGCTGCGGCCCGCTTGGGCCACGATGTCGGCCTCACGGTCGAGGTATTTGGCGTTCAGCACTTCGTGTTTGACGCCGCGCCGCAGAATCTCGAGCGTGCCGACTTCGCGTTCCAACTGCGCGAAATACTCGAGCGCATTCTTGGGTAGTTTGGCTTTGAGTGGTGCAATTTTCTCGAGCGTCAACTCGCCCGGATTTTTCAAGAGTTTGTTGGTTTCTTCGATGAAGGCCGCGTCACCCTTGACGAGTTGTGCCGTCAGCTTGCCCGCCGTGGCCTCAATGAATTGCACGTAACGGTTCGGTTCTGACAAGAGTTTTGACAAGAATTCTGATTTCTCGACGCTGATCGTTCCGACCAGCACCGGCTGACCGATCACGGAACGCTCGCAAATCTCTTCGATCACGGCCTTAAACTTACCGATCTCGCTGCGGTAAACGACATCTTGCGCGTCTTTGCGCACCGTGGTCAGGTTTGTTGGGATCACCAGAACATCGGTGCCGTACAACTCGAGGAATTCTTTCTCCTCGGTTTTGGCGGTGCCGGTCATGCCAGAAATCTTGTTGTAGAGCTTGAAGAAATTCTGGTACGTGATCGTCGCCAATGTTTGGCTTTCACCGGCAATTTTGACGCCCTCTTTGGCCTCAATCGCTTGGTGCAGGCCCTCACCGTAACGGCGTCCGGGCATCGGACGACCAGTGAACTCGTCTACGATCACGACCTCGCCGGTATCGGTCACCAGGTAATCTTTGTCCTTGTGGTACATCTCCATCGCCCGGATTGCCTGGGTCAGCATGTGTCCAAGCTCGAGGTTTTCGCTGGTGAACAAGCCATCAATCGACAAGAGTTTCTCGGCTTTGGAAATACCAGCCTCGGTCAGATGGACCTGCTTGCCCTTCTCGTCAATCGTGTAATCGCCGGTCGGTTCGGTGCGGTTCTTGTCCCCCGGCACGACCGCCTCACCCTTCTCGAGTTGCTGCGCCAATTTGGTCATGACGTAATAATTTGCCGGTGATTTCTCGGACTGACCCGAGATGATCAATGGCGTGCGGGCCTCGTCGATCAGGATCGAATCGACCTCGTCGATGATCGCAAAGTTCAATGGCGTCTCGGCACGCAAGACGAGTTGATCGGCGGCGACGCTCATGTTGTCACGCAAGTAATCGAAACCCAACTCGGAATTCGTGACATACGTGATGTCGCAACCATACGCGACCTGACGGTCCGCCGGACTCATCGGTTGCTGAATCAACCCGACCGTCAAACCGAGCGTCTTGTAAATCAAACCCATCTGTTCCGCACCGACCTTCGCCAGGTAATCATTCGCCGTGACCAGGTGTGCACCCTTACCCTCGAGCGCGTTCAAGGCCAACGCGAGCGTGGCGACCAGTGTTTTGCCCTCACCGGTTTTCATTTCGGCAATCCGACCCTGATGCAGGCTCGCGCCACCGATCAATTGCACATCGAAATCACGCATGTTCAACGTGCGGATCGAGGCCTCACGGGTTAACGCGAACGCTTCGGGCAGCACGGCATCCAAGCTCTCGCCACCCTTGACCCGTTCACGCAATTTCATGAAGGCTTCGGCAAGGTTTTCGACACCCTTCGCTTGCGGTTCGAGGGCGTTGACTTTGGACACCACGTCTTTGGAAAGGCGCGTGACGTCTTTGGCGTTGTTATCGAAGAGTTTGTTGAGGAAACCAAGCATGTTTGAGCACTATAGCACCGCTCTTGGCGCGGCAAAGGAAAGCTTTGTCACGCATGGAAGCAGACGGGGCGGCTGGGCCAGTTTTGAAGAATGTGAGGCTCGAGGTCTTCAACCTGACTTAAAATGAGGACCCCATGGAAAACCCTCGAGACACCACCGAAAACACAACCCGTCCAAACCCAGCCGAAATTATTGCAATCATTCTCGAGCAATGCAGTCGGGAGATACTCAGAACACGCTTTTCAGGTGGCTTTGGAATGACCAAGCCAGTGAATTACTCGAGCCTTCAGGTTAAGGTCTCGAACACTGCCGCAACCTCGAGCTTGAATCCAGCCAGCACGCTGACCTCGAGCGTTTGCCCGACTTTGGCAAGGCTGGACGTGTTTGTGTGCCAATCCCAGGTGTGAACCTGCTCTAGTTCTGGGTCTATCACCCAGTATGCGATCACGCCAGCGCGTTGGTAGAGCTTGCGTTTGGTTTCCAGGTCATAGGTGCGGCTTGAAGGGGAAATCACCTCAACAATCCAGTCTGGTGGGCCACTGATTTCTTGTTCGGTGATCAGGCTGTAACGGTCTTGTGAGACAAACAGAAAATCGGGTTGTACACCTTCATCTTCGAGCGTGACATCGGTTGGGGCAATAAAGGTTTGACCCGGACGCTGACCGCGCGGGAAATGCTCGAGGTATCTGTGGACCTCAAAAAAGAGGCGTTGCAAGATCATCTGGTGGCGGGTGTTGGGGGCCGGGGACACAATCAGTTCTCCTTGAATCACCTCACGGCGCTTCCAATCTTCGGGGAAGTTTTTCAGGTCTTGGGCCGTGAATCGCACCGCAATCATGGCTCGAGTTTAGCACCAGCGTTCGGGGAAGACTTTCGAGTTCACCTGAACCGCCATTTTGAGCCTGGAATTGGGTCAGTTGAACCTGTTCGTCAGTCTCAACCGGGCGTACACTTTGATCATGGACCTGCTCGAGAAAGCCCTGTCAGGCTCGAGGTTAAGCCTTGAGGAAACCGTTGCCCTGTACGATTTGCCGCTGCCTGATCTGGCGAGCGCCGCGCATCAGGCAAGATTGGCCCGCACCGACCCGAATGTGGTCACGTACTTGATCGACCGGAACATCAATTACACGAACATCTGCAATGTCGGTTGCAACTTTTGCGCCTTTTACCGCACGCCACGTCAGGGTGATGCGTACACGCTCTCATATGATCAAATTTCCGAGAAGGTCACGGAACTCGAGCAGATCGGTGGCACGCGCATTCTCTTGCAGGGTGGTGTCAATCCGGCCCTGCCGTTTGAGTGGTATCTCGAGATGTTGCGCTTTCTGAAAGCCAATCACCCGAGCATCATGATCGATGCCTTCAGCCCGGAAGAGATTCTTGGGCTGGAAAAAATCACCGGTTTGGGAGCACTCGAGATCGTTTCACAAATGAAAGACGCCGGGTTGGATGGCCTGCCCGGAGCCGGTGGCGAAATCTTGGAGGATGAGGTTCGGCTCGAGGCCGCGCCCGCCCGCATTCCGAGTGCCGATTGGTTCCGTATTCTCGATGTCGC